>NZ_WQNP01000050.1:0-40118 GCF_018783905.1 Ruminococcus sp. MCC718 | reverse complement strand
TCAGCATGCCTCTATTGTATCATGCTTATGTGTATTTGGAATTTCTCATTTTGGCTTGTACTATTTATATTCTAGCACCACGTGATGCAACTATATTTGCGGCTCAGACAGGATTAAAGATGGTGAAAATGAGAGAAAGAAGAAATAAAGAAGAAATAAAGAGCAGGTTAACAGATAGAATTTTGAATTCAAAAATATCTTTTAGAGATATCTTTGCGTGGAAAAGGAGTGACATCAAATGATAGATATATATACAGATAAAAAAGAATCAAAGGACTGGATTCTTCAAAACGACTTGTATTTCAATTTGAATACAGGTAATGAAGAAATGTCTCAAAATGAAATAAATCTCATTCAGCAAGTGGATGAGGCAAGGTTGACACCAGATAAGCACATTGAAACAAAATATGGACTAGGTACAATCCGTAATTTGTCATCCGGATGCAAGACATTACTTAATATTGTAAAGCATCCTGATAAGGTGGTGAATGTAGAAGAATGTGGTCCGAATGTGCTTGAAATTATTTTTACTCTGGATAATATAAAGATTTATATGTCCAGACCAACGCTTTTTGATATCCCGGATGATGTGCAAATCAGATTCAATGATTCTGATATAGTGACCGGAGGGAGAGGATATAATGCCTGGTGGGGCAAGGAGTATGAAAGGAGAGAAGCAGATGATTTATAAAAATATTACATTTAAAGCTGATCCATTTTCATACAATCTGGAATTTGATGACAGAATAACTCTTGTTGGTGGAGATAGTGGTACCGGTAAAACTGTGCTTTATGAAATGTTAGAAGATTTACGATTAACTGATGAATATAAAGCTATAAAATTGTTTAATTACAAATCAGATCATTTCTCAGAGTCGATTGAAAAGTGCAGAGATAGTTTTATTGTGGTCGATAATGCTGATAATTTGATGAATGATGAGGTCAGAAGGTTTATTAATTTTGAGCCGTCGAATCAATATATGCTTTTCCTACGAAATTGCGATGGTCTCAATGTTTCTAATAGGAGTTTTAAGGTGCTGAAGTTTGACAATAATAGGATAACACTGGAAGAGGAGCTATGATATGAAATATTTATGGACAGAAGACACTGGTGCTGGACTCCATTTCTGGAAGTTGGTCAATCAGCTTTTCTTTGATGATGCCCTTGTGGTCGAAAGTAAAGAAAGTAATCAGGGCTTATTGGATGCGTTGGCGGATATAGACATGAAAGAGGACGATAAGTATTATATCGCATTTGATTATGTAGTTGATAATCAGGATATTCGTAACAAGTATCGTATGTTGAAATCAATAGCAGATAAGGCAGAAGGAAAGATCATAATTCTGGATATGATTTGTTTTGAGTACCTGATTCTTGTTTTTGATAAGCTGGTGGCATGGACGGGTACCGGAAAGACAGATAAAATCAAGATTCGTGAAGAGGTATTGGCTGCAGTTGAGGACCACAGAATTAATTTGTCAAAGATTGATGACGAGAAGACTTTGCAGTATATAGCAGGTTTTAAGAGATATTCTACAGAACGTGTGATGAAGTCGTTAGTAGGTGAATTTACACAAAACGAAAAGTGGTCTGTTAAAGGAGTGCATATGGGGGAATGTTGGTATAAGGATTGCTGTGTGTCGGAACATCCGGATAATCTGAGGTGTGGTAAGCCGGAAGTTGAGGATGGAAGTGAGAAGATGTGGATGCTGATGCAGTCGGAGGAAGTACATAAAATTATATCGATTATTATAGGATAAAAGAAAGAGGTAGTATGAGAGCAGAAGATGATCTTACATATCAGGAATATAAAGAAGACGTTGAGGATGCTATGCGTTTTATGGAACATTCTGGTTGGACAGTGAGGCAGGTTACCGACAGAATGACGGATGAAGATAATGAGCTGCTCATCGGCACGTCGGAAGCACTCTGGATCATTTCTATCGGAGCTTATGAAGTGGAGCATGACATTCTGGAGGAGAGAGTACTGGAGCAGTTGTCGTATCATATTCCACGCTATGAGATGGGAAAATACAACGACACCACGCCGGAAGAGCGGGAGCTTCTGGAAAAGGATATCGCATTGATTCGATCAAAGGTGGAACTGTGGAAACTGAAGAGTTATGAGGATTAAAGAGTGCAATATTGAAGAGATTATGTTGGAAGAGTATAGAGACTTTTCGGAAAGGTCATTTAGAAAAAAATAAGTACAGAAGGGAAGTTGAGCAAGTAGACGGTAGATGATATACTTAAAACAATAACATAAAAATACAAAGGGGAAGAATGAGTTTGAAGAAGATAAAAAAAGCACTGACAATGGTTTTGACTGCATCTGTTGCGTTATCTGCTGCTGGATGTGGAAAAGATGTAGCGAAAAATAATATGACAGAGGAAAAGACTGTTGAAACAACAGTTCAGGAAAGCTCAAGTGAAACTATTTCGGATGATACAAAAACGACAGAGACAGCACAGTATGCGATGGAGAGAAGCGAAACGGAGAGTACAAAAGAAAGTGAAAGTATTCAGGATATCACAGAAACATATGAAGATATGTCGGAATATGCAATTGTTGAACCTGAAACAGAAGGGGATTTGACTTCAAAGCAGAAAAATGCTGTTAACATGTTAAATTATATAATGACGATAACTCAGGAAATCAACAATTCGAAAGAAAGTAGACTTTATTTGGAATCAGCATATTCTTCATTGATTAACAACAGTGATCCTGGGCTTATAGATACAAGAACCCAAGAGAGAATTACTAATATTTTAGATACACTTGAACAATATCGAATGATTGCTGAAAAGAGAGAGAGGTTACGATATATTTATGAACAAAATCGTGCACAGGCACTTCGTCAGGCAATACCAGATCCTGTTGGATTGCTTAGTGCAGTTTCATCTGGAAATATTTTAAAGTCAGCAGCGTCTGTTATTTATATGGCTGTTGATGCAGCATCAAGCTATCAAAATGCTGTTACACAGACAGATTTGCAATATCTTCAGGATGGATGGCAATTGGAGGATGAAGAAGCACAGGAATTGCATAACAGCAGAAAAAGTACATTTGAGTATATGGTGGATATGGTTCGAGAGAATTCTCTGCCGGGAGAATATGCGTTAAATGAAAATGCTGTGAATGATTTTGTTGAGTGGAAAGATAAGACAAATCTTACCAGTAAAATTCAATGGCTTGAATCAAATGAGAGTACATACGAGAAATTTGGACCATTTTGGCTGGAACTGGCGAAAAGCTATTATGAATCAGAATAGTATGATAAGTGTCTGGATGCGATTAAAAAGTATGAAGGGATTTCTGTCAAGATTTTTCGAAAGGATTACGACTATGCGGAAGCTCTTCCGATGGCGATTGTTTCTGCAAAGGAGATTAGGGATAAAAATGTATATATTCAAACAGCAAGAGAGTATAGTGAGGTGATTCTTTCCAATGCAGATGGTGAAAATTGGGCATTGCGGTACTTTGTAGCTCAGATATATCTTGATCTGTATAAACAAACGGGCAGTAAAGAATATCTGCAAAAAGCGTATGACATTGCACTGAATAATGTAAATGTTTTAGTTGAGTCTCAAAAAGAATTGAACTTAGCATACTTATCAGATATTCAGGAAGTTTCTGTAAATAAAGAAGCAGAAGATGAAGACAGAGAAAAGAAGGAAGTTAAACAATATAATAAACTCTTAAAGGCACAGAGAAAGGTCGAATTGCCTCCGGTTGATGAAGCTTTATATTTGAACTGTGATTTATTGTTTGCATTAGCAGAACAACTGGATATTTCAGTGGATGAACAAAAGAAAATAGATGCTATTTTGCATGAAAATGGGGAACCTGTTTTTCTTACACAGGCATTGGATGAAAAGTTTTGGTTCGAGTCAGCTTATAAAAAACTAGATGTTCAAAATATTGATATTGACTTTGATGGAAAGACATTGAAAATTCCGGCAGTGTGTATAGCAGATCGATCGCGGATAACAGTAAGTGTTGACGGTTCTTCTGGAAATCAAACCTTTCAGGATTGGACAGTAAAGAAAGTTTATAGACCGAAAGGAGCAGATTGTTCTGATTTTATAGTTATATTTACCAGCGAAACAGCTAAAAAATATAAATATGAATCAGGAGATAAAATTGCGGTGCAGATTACTCCGGTTGCAGAGTCAGCAGATGAAATTCTAGAGTATGATTATAAGGCGACTGTAATACAGAAAGCATTTGCATTTAAAACAATCTCTTTTGAGAGGGCTGCAAAATGAAAAGACGAATCATGGCTGTAGTCTTATCTATAGCAATATTATTTTCTGATTCGGCATCTGTTTTTGCATGTGACAGAAAGCAGACAGAGACCTATGTTTCTCAGATGTTGTTTGGTGATAAAGCGGAAAAATATAAGTCTAATGAGAAAGTACAGATGTTGATGAAGGCACTTTACCTTTGCTCAGAACAATATGACGACAATGATACAAAAGAATTAGACGCCTTAAAAAAGAAAAAGGTAAGTGGTCTGCCAAAATCAGAAGAAATTGAGATCAGTCAAAAAGAACTGCTCGAATGCTCTCATAATACCTGGGAATATAAATACAATGCTAAGGAAAAACAACAGAGATCCAGAAAAACAATTCTTCGAAATACAGTCAGTAAGGTATTTGGTGTTGGATTTTGGAATCGTTATTTCAAAAGAAACAAGGAAAAATATGAGAGTTTTGCGGCTGTATTATATTATATGCATATTCTGGCGGATTATCTGGCGGATGATCCGGATGCGACAGAAATAACATCGAAAAGCGGATTTGTTTCAGCATATGATGGAAAAGCGAGTGTTGAGATAAATGGTGGGATCCCTCAGTTTACCCAAAAGGAAAAAAATAGAAAAGATTATTTTCTTACATTCAGTAAGCTGGATTCATCCGGACGAGCAGGAACAGCTTTTGCAAATATTTCAAAAGATCATATGCCGGAAGCGGGATCAAGACAGCATATAGGAAACATAAAACCATCTGGATGGAATCAAAAGAAGTATGATGGTATTGTCAGCAGCAATCCGGGATATGTATATAATCGCTGTCATTTGATAGCACATCAGCTTGTAGGTGAAGATATAAAAGAAAATCTGATCACTGGAACACGATATTTAAATGAAGCGATGATACCAACAGAAAATGAAGTAGCAGATTATGTTCAAAAAACGGGAAACCATGTATTATACAGAGTGACACCGGTTTATAAAGGAGAAAATTTACTGGCATCTGGGATTCAAATAGAGGCATATTCAGTAGAGGATAAAGGGAAAGGAATTTTGGAAAACAGGTATTTTTATAATGTACAGCCTGGGATAGAAATAAATTACAACAGTGGAGAAAATTCATGTGCTGATACTACATTTCAGAAAGAAAAGATACTAAAGTTTGTTACTGTTGATTCAGGTGAAAAAGATCTTGTACATGAAATGAATAAACAACTGGACATACTTTTTAAGGATCAGAAAAAGTCGAAAAAAACGAATGACTATAACAGAATGATGAGTGCGATAGATGAAAATATCAGAAAAGTGAGAAATGTTGGAAACAAAGGAGAAACAGCAGGGAAGCAATATATTTTGCGTTGTGAGTATGAATATGAATATTATAAAATATTGAGGAAATATTTACCTTCTTTATTGGAACAAGAACAGTTTTTTAGCAACGTTTTTAGAGATTAAACAGCATTTGTTTATCTGTGAAAAAGTAATAAAAAGAGGGGAAAAATGTAAAGAGTATGAGAGCAGAAGATGATCTTACATATCAGGAATATAAAGAAGGCGTTGAAGATGCTATGCGTTATATCAAAAATCATGGCTGGACACCGAGACAGGTTACCGACAGAATGACGGATGAAGATAATGAGCTGCTTATCGGCACGTCAGAAGCACTCTGGATCATTTCTATTGGAGCTTATGAAGTGGAGCATGATATTCTGGAGGAGAGAGTGCTGGAGCAGCTGTCGTATCATATCCCACGCTATGAGATGGGAAAATACAACGACATCACGCCGGAAGAGCGGGAGCTTCTGGAAAAAGATATCGCATTTATCCGATCAAAGGTGGAACTGTGGAAACTGAAAAATTATGAGGATTAAAGAGCAGTAATTATTGAAGAAATGAAAATGAACACAAGGACAATAAAAGAACGGATCTTTTGTGGTCGAAAGTAAAGAAAGTAATCAGGGCTTATTGGATGCGTTGGCGGATATAGACATGAAAGAGGACGATAAGTATTATATCGCATACTCCAAAATCCCTCTGCATACATTGTAAAAAGATGCATGCAGAGGGATTTTTTTGAAGGATTATATTGAAGAGCGGGCAGTGGAAGTTGCGTATTATATAATTGAAACGAAGGCTACGGTGCGTCAGGCGGCAAAGAAATTCGGGATCAGCAAGAGTACGGTACATAAGGACTGCACGGAACGTTTACGGCAGATTGATGCGGGGCTGGCGGCTCAGGCACGCGAGGTTCTTGATGTGAACAAATCAGAGCGTCATATCCGCGGCGGTGTAGCAACCAGGGAAAAGTACAGGCATTTGCATGAGCTGCAGGAGCATCATATATGAAAATAAAAAATGCAAAAAGCAAAATTTCGAATGGAAATATGAGAATTCTTTGCAGATCATTATATGAAAAATGAAAAAGTGCGATATAATGAAAGATAAATGCAGTTGAAAAACCAAAGAAGAAAGAGGGCATAATTTTGCAGGAATATAAGACAGTTACTCATCAATTTGAACCGGTTTTTGATGAGGATTCGAAGGTGCTGATCCTGGGGACATTTCCGTCGGTGAAGTCCAGGGAGCAGAATTTTTATTACGGACATCCGCAGAACCGATTCTGGAAGGTGCTTGCGAATCTGACGGGATGTGAGGTTCCGGGGACAGTGGAGGAGAAGAAAGGTTTTTTGTTAAGAGAACATATTGCGGTGTGGGATGTGATCGCGAAGTGTGATATCATCGGTTCGAGTGACAGTTCGATCCGAAATGTAGTTCCGGCAGATCTGTCAAGGATTTTAGATCATGCACCGATCCGGCAGATTTATGCAAATGGTGGGAAGGCTTATGAATTGTATCAGAAATATGCATATCCGATCACGGGAAGGGAGATCGTAAAACTGCCATCGACAAGTCCGGCGAATGCGGCATGGCAGATGGAACGTCTTCTGGAAGCATGGGCGGCAGTGAAAGAGAATCTGGGATAAACGGATTCTCTTTTTTTTCTTTTTTTGTTTCATGAATCTGATTGTTTTTTAACCAAATCAAGTAAGTCCCCTGCTTCAATTGAGAAAAGCAATAAGCAGTGGGTGGGGACTTGCTTGTATCAGGAGGAGTGCAAGTGCCTTCTGATAAACTGCGGAGCAGTTATTTGGTTATGAGCAAGTAGCAAAGAGGATTGCGAATATCCGCTTGACTGTAAAACAATAAAAAGTATAGATCCGGATAATGTGAAAAAAAAGATAATTTTTTAAAAGAATATGAAAAAAATTCTTGCAAAATTGTATTAAATTTTGTGAAAACAGAAAGCAAATTTATGTTATACTAAGAATCTTTGATTTTTTTTAGGACGAACCCCGGTTGTTTTTTAAGCATAATTTTTGTCTCCTTTCAAAGACTGTACGGGGCAATTATATAACAATCGGGACAGAATTGACAGAAGAAAATTTCCGGTCTTTAAGAATGATTCGGATAGGCCGGATGAAAGTATAACAGCAGGATTCAGATGCAAAAAAAACTCATCTGGCCGGTGTGATGCAGATTTGCAGCAGATGGCATTCTGTGTTAAAATAGAGAGGCGAAAAACGGGAATACAGGGAAAGATGGAAAATCATTACAGAGGTGAAAGAGATGGAGGAAAATGCAAAATCAGAGGAGGAGTCATTCAAGACTCCGGGGGAACGTATCGTAAAACTGTGTGAAAAGCAGCAGATCTCCCAGAGGGAGCTGGCAAGGAGGATCGGTGTGACATCTTCACAGATCAGCCGTATTTTAAAAGGGGAGACGAAAACAATCAACAGTGATATGTTGATGGCTCTGGCACAGGAGTTTGGCGTATCCACGGATTATATTCTTGGAATTGTGAACAATCCGGAAAATACGCAAAGTGTGGAAAATACAGAAAACCTGCCAGCAGAATCAAAAGACATGGAGGAACGCAGGGAACAGCCGTTTCACACGCCGATGCTTCTGATGAGTTCTTCTTTTCCGCTTGGCGGCTGCATAGATTTTATTGAGTCACTTGCAGATCAGGATGAAAAGATGATGGCGTACGCAGAATATTATTATTTCAGCGGCCATCACGAGAAGGCGGTAGAATATGCGGAAATGTATCTGGATCATCCGGATATCATGCTGAAGATGTCGGCCTGCCTGATCTATACGTTTGCAAATCTGTCGCTGAACCATATCCATTCGGCACGGATGGGGCTGAACAGGCTGACGGAGAATCTCGATCAGGTGATGAAAGGAAATACGGATCAGAAGGCAAAGGCATTTGGTGTCTTTGTAGCTGTCGCGGCACACACACTTCTGCATCTTCCGGTTGGCGATATTCCGCCACTGTCAGATTATGTCGGAGAATTCAAAAAAGGAAAACAGCTGTGGGGTGTTTACGTGCTTGCACATAAGGCATATCTGGATCGGGAATACCAGCGTTCTCTTGGCATCGTGGAGGTATGTCTGATGACGACAAAAGAGATATATCCGATTTCAATGATCTACCTGAATCTGGTGGCGGCAATGAATGCCATGAATCTGATGCAGACAGAGCTTGCAAAGAAATATTTTATGCAGGCGTGGGAGATCGCAAGACCGGATGGTCTGATCGAAGGCATCGGCGAACACCACGGACTTCTGCAGGGGCTGATCGAGACTTGTCTTAAGAAAGATTATCCGAAAGATTATGAGCGGATCATCGCAATTACTTATAAGTTCAGTTTTGGCTGGCGGCGGATCCACAACCCGGATACGAATGAATATGTGGCGGATAATTTAACAACCACAGAGTTTACGATTGCCATGCTTGCGAGCCGCGGCTGGACAAATCAGGAAATCGCTGATTATATGCAGATCACGCCAAGAACCGTGAAACAACATATGACCTGTATTTTCAACAAAATGAGTATTTCCAACCGAAAACAATTAAAAGACTATATGCTGAGATGATGCCGAATGTTTAAAAAATTGCGGGACTTACTTTGTAACGGAGCAATTCGTAGCATCATTATAAAATAACCAGACACTACCTGAAGTTAAAAAAGAAAATTTTTCTTTGTAAATGGACATTCTGAAGAGAAAATGTCCATTTTTTTTGTCAAATGGACGATGTCTGTAAAAATTTTTTAAAGTAAAATATAAAAGAGGAAAATGTGCCGGGGACGGCACAGAGAGAAAATTAAAACAGAAGGAGGCGTAGTTTATGGAGAAATTAAAGCCAAAAATCTCGAAAAAAGTCAAAAAAGTTTTAAGTTCCGTGCTGGCGGCAACGCTTGTGCTTGGAAGTGTTCCGGCGAGTACCTTTTTGGGTGATGCCATACAGGTGCGTGCGGCGGCGTCTTACAGTCCGCAGAAGTATGGTGTGGGCGTACTGTGCCGGGATCTGACGACCGGAGACAAGGCAAAGGAAATTTTCAATGCACTGGTACGGTGCAAGTCCAAGAAAGAGGATTCGCTTTACGGCAGTATTTACAACAATGTTGGTATGGTGAAATACAAATACAGCAAGACGAAAGCCGGCTCCGGGGAGACATTTTCAGTCAAAGTGCAGAAGGACTATCCGGTGCTGTACAATCAGTCCGGACAGATCAGTCAGAATCTGATGGCATACATAACGAATGATAAACATAAGAATTTCGGACACCACTGGGGAAACCGGACGCAGTACGGGAAAATTATTTTTGGTTATCCGACCAGTGCAGATAATAACAGTTTCTGGCTCGGGCAGAGCTACAATACAGGCGATCATAATTCGGATGGAAGCTGGACGGTCGGGGATCGTGATACCTGGGCAGCATTTCAGCCATCGCTGGGAGAAAATAAAAGAGCAGCTCTCTATGTGACTACGAAGAAGGGTTGCGGCAGCTGCGGAAGTGCCAAGATCCAGAATGTATCGATTGCATTTAAGGATGAGACCGCTCCGAAGATCAAGAGGATCACGATCACGAGTGATAAAAACTCTGACACACCGGCCTTGTATTTTAAGGAAGGTCAGACGATTTATGTAAAGGTGAAATTCAGCGAGTATGTGCGTCTGGCAGATAACAGTGCAGGCAGTATACAGTCAAAAAACATCAGACTGGCGTTGTCGCTTGGACAGAAAAATACGGCAGATGTGGCAACTGCGTATGCGAATCTGGATACTTTGAAAGATGATATTGCAATATTTTCTTATAAAGTTCCAAAAACCATTGATAACAAAACGGTAGATTTTTATGTGTCCGGACTTGCGGATATCGGCTATCAGACATCGATCATTGATCAGAACGGCAGCAAAAATTATGATAGAAATTTTGTCGGTTATGATGGGGGTACCTTGTCTAATGGAAGTGGGACGATGAAAAAACTGAAAGCAGCTGTTGGGAGTTCCAATTATAACACACTGAAAAAAACAAGCAGTGCCATTACAGACCTTGCCGGCAATCCGCTCAGTCTGGACGGATTTCGCAATGTGAAAAAAGGATCCGCAGGATGCAGCGTGACAAGGGCATACCTGGATACGGTAAATCCGATCGTCGAAACAGTTTCGATCACCACGAACCAGAAAAACCAGACACAAAATGCAAACGAAGCCAATTATCTGAAGGCCGGAACGACCGTGACGGTATCTGCTGTTTTAAATGAACGCATCCAGAAGATCAGTGATGCCAACAGGAAAAAGATCATCGCTTCTTTAAATATCAAAAAGAAAGACGGCAGTCCGGTGAAACTTGAGGCAAAATATGTTTTTGATCAGTCGTCAACCGGAAAAACGGTTGTCATATTCAAGGATTTTATCGTGGATCGGGATATGGTTTTCCAGAAGCAGGATAAACTGAACTACAAAAAGAAAACGGATTATAAAGTGACGATTACGGGAATTGCAGGCCTGAGCGAGATCAAAGATTATTCCGGAAATACACTTTCTGTGGCAAATGATCTGAGAGGCAGTACAAGTAAAGATTTCTATCTGGATAACGAAGCTCCGACGATCATGATCGACAGTCAGGCTGTATCAGAAACAAAAACGTATGAGATGGCGAGAATGACGAAGTCAGAAGATGAAGTGTATTCTCTGGCGTTCAGCGTAAAAGATTATGATACGGTGAGCGGAAATACTTCAGGGCCTCTGGCATCGGGTGTGATCGGCGGAAAAGCCAGCATGACGGTGAACCTTCAGGGACAGGGAGATGCCAATAAGTTCTGGTATTATGCATCACAGACGGCACTGAAAGAAGATGAGATCGACCAGACAGGATTCAAAGAGGCACAGTCTGGAAAGACAAAGATCGATCTTGATCTGACCAATGATACAACAGATCTTCATCTGTATCTGAAATTCGACAAAAATATTGATTATTCTTCCGTAAACAACGGAGTCAATGTGCAGGTATCTGCAAGTGATATTAATCATAATACAAAGACCGTAACAGCAAAATACAGCTACACGGCAAAAGACAAGATCGCTCCTGTGATTTCTTATGAGAGCATACAGCTCAAAGAAAACAATGACAACAGTGCATATCAGGAAGCCGTTGTGAGAGTTAAAGATGCAGGCGGCATCAATATCGACAATATCCGCTACTTCTGGCTGGAAGAAGGCAGCACGCTTCCGGGAAGTGACAAATTTACTACGGCAGCTGTGGGGGATGTGACGGTTGTGAGCCAGTCCGGCGATAAAGTGACCGAGTGCCTGGTTACGATTCGGACGAAAACAGTCGGAGCAAACCAGACTTATCAGGCAGCACTTTATGTCTCGGCAGCCGATATCGCAAAGAATGAAACCATAAGCGAAAAACTTGCAGATGCGGCAATCGACCGAAATATTCCGGCAGTGGAAATTATAACACCGGAAACAAAAACGAACGAAGTAAACAAAGAATCTTCGCTGAAAGTCCGCGGTCCGATCACTTCTTCCGCAAATGAAGCGGAACTGTTTGTGGCAGTAAAAGATCCGATCGAACAGGATGCTTATTTTATCCGCAGCGTGTCAGGAAAGGCATCAGAAATACTGATCGATAACGAAGAATTTTTGGATGCGGCAAAACTTCCGTATTCTTCCGGATATCAGAGCAGCGAGACCGGAAAATGGTCCTACGGAACGCTTATCATGACCGGAGATCAGAAATATGAGATCACGACAACTTACAACAGTTTAAATGATGCAAATGCGGCGACCGTAAGAGAACGTTTCCTGGCGATCAGCGGAAATAAATACTATGGAAATGTAACCGTTGCAGCAGGGTCCGGTTTTAAGAGCAGTGCTTTTGCGACAAGCGGAAATAAAAAAACATTTGATGCATCAAAAGGAAAACTGGTCACAAAGACCTTTACCATGACTCCTGACGAGTATGGATTTTCCGATAAGAAAGATGTAAAAACCGGAAGTTATCAGATCGACCGGACACCGGCAAATACCGTGACGATCAAAACAAAGGATAATGCAAATTACGGGCAGCAGGTAAAACGGGAAGATTTTGGAGATGCATACAATCCGGAGGTAAACGGAGCAGAATATCTCTCCACACTTACCGGGGCAGCATTTGACATCAGCTTTGCAAATCAGAGAACCAGCCATTTTGTGATGGATGATATTGATTATGCATCGCCGAATACCTATATCTGCCTGAAACAGACAGAAGGTGATAAGGAAACCGAAGTTTACCGGTGGAATATCATAAAGGGAAAATCCAGCCAGACGGTAGAAATTCCGGAAGGTCTGACACTGCCAAACGGACAGTATAAACTGGAAGTTTCTGTCAGCAACAAACAGGGTAATTCGGCAGAACCGGTCATTACGACGGAGCAGTATGACAACATTTATCTTTATAATTATGATGCTGATATGACAGAAGCATTTGGTATCAGCAAAGTGACGGGAAGTATTCATTTTGCAGCAGAAGATCCATATCAGGGAGCAGATAAAGTTCCGTACTATGGATTTGCCGCAACCGGAACGTATGAATTTAACCGGACCGTTGTGGATGACCAGCAACCGGATTTTACCGCAACCGGAGCGGATGGCTATACGACAGATGTTCTCTATCTTGGAAACTGTGCAACATCTGAGACAACGGAAGGGATTACTTACAACCGCAGCATTCAGTTTACGGTAAACGGCATGGAAGATTACGATGTCAGCAATTACTGGATCAAAGTCTGGGCGGGTGATAACGAGGCTTCTGCGAAATGGTTCCCGCTTAAGGATTATGATGCAGAAAATAAAGTGATGATGTTTGACGTAAAGCCGACGGATGCAAAAGCAATGTTCCAGGCGGAGGATGCGGCAGCATTTTATGCAGGCGGATATGCAAATGCAGATGTATGTGCAGTTCCGGTCTTTGAAGGCAGCAACACGATCTCTTATGAACTGATGAACGTTGGAGGCGTGAAGTCACAGCGTCACGAAGTGGAGATTTATTATTCTGCAAAAGCACCGGATTTCAAAATAGAAGTGGAAGAAAGTGAGGCTTCCAGGCAGAGTATTTCTGCAGCAGTAACAGAAGCAGACAGTACGATGGTTGCAAAAGATCCGGAAATGTATGAAGTGAATCTTTCTGCTTCCGATGACACTGCGGATACGCTGATAAAAGAGAGAAGTTTTGCTTATACAGAAAACCAGCGACACCTGTATTATCTGCTGGATGGATATGGAAACTTAAGCTATCAGCAGTTTTATATCACAGATGTGGATCATACAGCACCAACAGCAGAGTTTACAGTGTTAAAAAGTGCCACAAGCGAGATTACTGCAATCAGCACAGACAGTACCGCACAGAACGAAGGAGAAACGGATGAACATATCACAAATCCGAGCTTTGAAATTGAGATCCGCGACGATCGGAATCTGAAAAATGCAAATATTCAGCTGATCATCGATGGAAAAGATCCGATCCATGTGGTACAGACAGACGATGGATATGGATCCGACTGGGATGGCTCTTATTACTGCGGTATGGAGTTCACAAAGGATATCAACCAGAGTCTAGGTTTTCTGAGTGAAAATTATCTGGTGAATAAAGATGGCAGCCACACCCTGCGTCTTATGGGAGATTTCAAGGCAGACATTGATCTTTCCAAAGAGAAAGGACTTCATATGCCGCACAGCATTGAGCTGAGGATTGTCGATGAGGCCGGCAATGTCATGGAAACGATTTCTTCCAAAGACCAGGACTTCTACGGAATCAACCAGCGGCCGAAGATCCGCAGAATGGATGTTTATCCGCAGGACGGCATGGTAAACTTTGAATTCAATATGGAAGTCCATATCAAGAAAATAAATGGGATCGAACTTCCGCAGATCATGTACAGATACATCTATTATGGCTCGTACTTTATGCTTGGAAGGGCAAGAGATATGCTGCGTCAGTTTGATGTGCCGGTGGACGACGAAAACGTCTTGCTGAAGGATTACTGCGGAATCAGTAAGGATGGAACTTACGAGATCGAGTATGAAGATATTTATGGAAATTCATATACGGAGCAGTTTACACTGGAGGACTTTTTCGGAGATTATTCGGCACAGATCCAGTACAGCACGACAGAGAAAACAAAAGAAGATGTAGTGGCAACGATCGAAGGTGTCAGCGAAAACGCACAGATTTCCCTGAAAGAAACAGAAAATACAGGTGAGAACGGTACGGATGACAGCGAAAACAAAGAAGATACCAGTGACGCTTATACGATCAGCTGGAACAAGCAGAAATCAAAGGCAACGATCGTGTTCCACAAAAACGCAAATATTACATTTGAACTGACCATTCCGGGAGCAGCCGAGCAGAAAACGGTGGATTACAATGTTACGGTAGAAAACATGGATAAAGATGCACCGAAGGATGCAAAGGTTTATTGGAGATTTCTGGAGAACGGAGAAGTACAGGAAGGAAATACACTGGATATTTCAAATCTTGAAGATCAGAGTACCACAGACGGTATTGAAGTCTGGATCGCTTCCGAGAGTGAAGATCTGTATGCTGCAAATGGAAAGGAATTAAAGCATACGTTCCTCTATTCGGAAAACATGGAACGAAGCTATACCTTTGAATACAGTGATGAGTGCGGAAACGAAGGTGCACCGATCACAGTCACACTGCCGGATGAGCTGAACATGAAGCCGTATGAAGCACCGGTGGAAGAAGAAGGTGCTTATGAAAAAGACACAACACCTCCGGAAGTCGTTGCGGAAGTCTATGCGGTCTATGACGGACTGGCAAGTTATTTCAGTTCCTGGACACCGTCAGAAGATGCTTTTGCCGAACTGGCAGAAAAGATCGGATACAGCGGCGGTTATAAGATTTCTTATACCATTTCTGATGACAGCCGGACGAAACTGATCGTGAAAAACGGACTGCAGGCAGATACGGGAAAACTGAATTTCAACAGTACCTCAGATCAGATTGATGGTGTGAAACTGGATGCGAACAATAACAGCCTGCTTATCACAAAGCCGTGTCAGATCACGGTGATTGCGATCGATCAGGAAGGAAACATATTCTGGCACAGTCTTGAGGCTGCGAAGATCGACCAGGAAGCACCGACGGTTCGTGTGGAAAAAGAAGGTATCAGCTTTACCCGCATGAGACTGAAATTCTATGCAGATGATAATTCTGATAAAGACAACGAAAAAGGAACCATCCTTCCGGTGACATCGGGACTGCAGAAGGGCATGGATGACAAGGGCTATTACTATTTCCGGGAAGTAGAAAATAACGGAACTTACGATACTGTTTTTAAAGACCGAAGCGGCAACCGGGCAAAGATCAGCACAAAAGTAACGGAGATCGACAAGGATGCACCGAAGATCAGCGTATCTTCCTGGAGTCCGTGTTATGTCAAAGACGGAGAATCTTATGAGAAACTGTCGCCGATCGAACCGACAAACAGCTCCGTTCTGCTGAGTCTTGATTTTAACAAGACAGTATCGGAACTGAAAGTATACTATAAACAGAATGATAACTGGGTAGAAGACAATGGAACATTCTCAAAGACAGGAATCGAGCTGGGCGGAAGAAAAGGAAACGTAGAATTTTTCGCAGCGGTTCCAGGAATGGTTAAGATTGTGGCGACTTCGCCGAACGGTGTTTCCGGTGAGATGACCGATATCGACCTGGTTGACATCATTGATAAAAATGCACCGACGATCACAGTGACACAGAAACTGGAAAACAACCAGATGAACGTTATCTTCCGCTCCGATGAAACCGTATTTGTAAGCGGCGGCGGTCTGAACAGAAAATATGGCGGCAACACCAATATTTCTTTGGCAATCAAAGAAAACGGTGTATATGATTTCACATTTGCGGATGCAGCCGGAAATATGACGCAGCAGCAGATCACGGTGGATTCGATCGATGAAATACCTCCGGTTGTCTACGCATCCGGCATTCCGGAAACGTACATCCGCTCAGAGGACTGCAGCGTAAAGGTTACGATGTCCGAGGCAGGAACGATAACGTTCCGCGGAAAAGAATATCCGGTCAAAGCACCGACGGACAAAAACGGCGATGGCGAATTAAAAGGAGATGAACTGGACTGGATCACACTTCCGATCACGACAAACGGAAGTTATCAGGTCAAAGCAACCGATCAGGCAGGACTGGTTTCTTACCGTGTACTGGAGATCCAGTATCTGGATGATATTGCACCGAGTATTCAGTTTGACCGCTCTGTTGTAAATGTTTTCCAGGGAACGACTGCCGAAGAATTAAGAGAACAGCTTCTGGATGCGACGACATTCCGGCTCTGGGATAACATTGATTCGAATCCGCAGATTTCACTGAAAAACATGCTGACGGAAAAACAGATGAACGAGCAGGGTATTCATGAAGTCACATATTTACTGAGTGACCGTGTGGGAAATGAAAAACTGGTCAAACGGTATGTGAAAGTCATCAGCTCGGCAAATCTGAAGATCACGGCAAACGGCGAATCACTGCTTCCGTGTGATACGACGATCCTGAAAGAAAATCGGGCAGATCTGGTACTGGAAAAATCCAGAAGAACCGGTGAATCCTTTAAGGTATATTACAAAAAGGGAATTCAGAAAGCCGGAGCGATGAAGAAGGCAGATGTTGTGAAAGACGGTAAGCTGACGGATCTGGAGGCAGGATTCTATACGCTCTATATTGTAACGCAGAATAAAGAAACGTATCTGACTTATATTTATATTGATTTAGAACAGTAAAGGAGGGCAGGTATATGGATAAGAGAAAAAACAAGATATTTTTAAAGAGGGCTTTCAGTCTGATGCTTTCCGCGGTTGTGCTCTTTACGGGCCTTCCGCTGGAAATGCTGGCGGCACCGCAGAGTATGGAGAGTAAAGTGGCGGATGAAGATGTGCTGCTTTTGCAGAACGATTCGATATCTGTCCGCATGTCAGGTAAAAACGGCGGATTTTATATCTCAAATGTGGAAGGTGATAAGACAATAAAATCCGACAATAACAAAGATCTGCTGTACCACAGCGATGATTATGACACTTCATTTACTTCCTTCCGCATAACGAGAAACGGAGAGACAAAAGATTATATTTTCGGCGGAGATTATTCTTTTGAAGGAATAAAGTCCGGCGGTGTAACCGTTTCGCAGGATGCAAAGGGACTATCAGCAAAATGGAGCCTGGGTGAACTGGAATTCACCCAGCGGCTCGAGCTGGCAAATACCGGATCAAACGAACACGGCATGGTCATGATCAACTACGATGTACAGAATCATGGCAGTGAGGACGTAAAAGTTGAGGCGAGAATGCTGCTTGATTCGGCCGTCGGAGATCAGGATTTTGTATATTATGAAATTCCAAATACATCTTATGACAGCGATATTATCAAACGGGAATGTGTGCTGGATGCAGCGAATATTCCGACTGCGTTTTATGCATACGATGACATTTACAGTCCGACGGCAACGGCATCAACCGTAGTCTCTTCCAAAGGAATGTTAAAAAAAGTCGCTTTTGCACACTGGAACTCTCTGGCGGCGACCGGCTTTGATTTTGCCCCGGATGAGACTCTGGATTTTACAAGCGATGGCAATGATCAGTACGGGACAGCAGATAGTGCCATGGCAATGTACTATGATCTTGGAACAATCCAGTCGGGAAAAGAAGGAATTGTAAACACATACTATGGAGTATTTTCCAATGAAAAAACAGATCTTGAAACAGATCAGGTAACCTTCAATATGACTTCACCGTCCGTTCTGGATCTGTCGGCAGACGGAAAAAATTATGTTTCTACCTGCAACCGCAATACAGACGGAACCTTTAAAGAGGACGGCATTATTGATATTCAGGCAACTTTAAAAAATATTTCTGAGAAGAACGATTATAAAAAAGTAGTCATCGCAGCTTATGCATCGGAAGGTCTCACACCGCTTGACGAAGATCAGAAAGAGCCAATCTACGAGACCAGCTATGCAGTGCCGTATCAGAGCACTTATGTGGATTTCACGAGGGGAACGGAGATCAAGATCCCGTTTTATTTCCGGGCGAAAGTGGACAGTGCATCCAGCTATCGAAAGATTACGTTCCGTGTGTTTAACCTTCCGGATTCTACGGATGCGAGACTGTTATATGAAAACCTTTTGTATGAAGGTTCTACTTACATTCTTTGCCCGGGCGGAAACGGTGAACTGCCGAAGATCACGTTTCACAGTGCGACACCGGAGATCCTCTATAATGATCTGACAAGACATCTCTATGTGAGCGGCAGCAATTTCACCATGTTGGAGGATAAGAGCCGCTACACACTGTATGCACAGGGAGCAAGTGACAGCAAAAAGTACGAAATTCCATCAGAGAACATTTTGATCGATCCGCAGGAAAACAAACTGGATATTCTTTTTACGGAGACGATGAAACCGGACACATATCAGCTCAGTTTTGAGTGGACAGAACCGCCGACCGGCGTTGACAAGATCACAACCGGCGATGCTCTGAAGGTGGTCATGTCGGATGACATCCGCTATCGAAATGATTATTACGGGATTCTCGCAGTTGTGCAGGAAAAAGGCAAAACAGGGGATCAGGCAAAATATCAGCTGAAAACCTATGCAAGCGAAGAAGCTTACGCAGCAGATAAAAACAATTACGAAGAAACGTTGCTGTTCTTCCAGGGAAGCTTTATCAAAGATGATACCTTTGATAAAGGTGCGGACGGAACAAATGTGAAATACGTTGCAAAATCGATCAGCGGTGAAAAAGACAAAGTTGTGATCAACGGCTGTATCGATGCCCTGAACGGTACCGTAGAAGTCAGCCAGAAGGACGGCGTGATCAACACAGATTTTAATGATATTACATTAAATGCTTCTGTAGAAAACACCAGGATCTACAAGGGTAATGCTGCGTTTACAAGCATCGAAAACGGAACAGAATACGGACTTGTGCCTTATAACATGAACGGAGAAGAGATCGAAGGTTTTCAGGATGAGGAGATCACCCTGATTTATCCGGCGGCATTAAATGGTTTGATGACGATCGCCGGGATGGCATTTAATCTTTCTTTTGCAAGGCTTGGCATGATGTATGACGGCGATGCAGATCGGGTGGAAGAACTGAAGGTGGAGGATGCAGAAGGATTTGTGATGTCATTCTCCGCACAGCTCGACTTAAGCTTTCTGATCCCGACATCCAAAAGAGGAAACACCGGGGAAAAGGTTGATAAAGTAAATCAGAATGTATTTGCAAATGACGGAGCAAAAGCAGATACGCTCCGCAATGCGTATAAAAAAACTTACAAACCGACCGGCAGCTCTTCCGGTTCTCTTACAAAAAACAATAAGAAAACAAAAGTCGCAAACAACCAGAATAACAAAAAAGAAGGGGACGATGATGGCGATACCGATGCAAAAGTAGAGGTAAAAAATGTACTCTACGGCATGAATCAGGGATTTATCGGAGTGAATTTCTCAGCCGAAGTAAAAATCCCGGGCTACACCGATTCCATGCCGAACATCGAAGGAACGCTGGAGGTCAACACAGTGAATGACTGGTCGATGGGTGTGGAAGGAAGTGCATCGTTCCTGAAATCCATCACGCTGGAGATCAAACTGGGGATAAAGAGTAAAAATAAGATCCCGGTTGTGGATAACCTGTATTTCTATGTGGAAGGTATCAAACCGGGCATCAACCTGGATTCCTTCGGTGTATGCTGGATCATCGGCGGTGGCGGCGGATTTGAAAATCTCTATGATACGATCTTCTGCTGCAGCGAAGTACCTCCGATCAAACTGCTGCTGAGCGTATCGTTTAATCTCTTCCAGGTGCTGGAGGCCCGTGCCGATATGAGCCTTGGTCTGACAGGATTCGGCATCAAGGTTTCGAACCTGAAAGTGGCAAACACGGACATCAAGATCATGGAATATGCGAAACTGGAGACACAGTGGATCCCTTATTTCAAGACGCTGGTGCAGTGCAGCATCAACTATATGGGTATCATCGATGGCAAGGGCTATATTGTGATTGATGCCAGCAGTGATGCACAGGAAGCGTTTGAAGCTTATGCACAGGCGATCGTCAGCATTCCGGATGTGATCCCGCTGATCGGCGGTATCCAGATCGGCGGTGCGGCACTTGGACTGAACACAAAGCGTATCTGGGGTGCACTGAAAGTTCTCGGATTCTCAACCGGTATTTCTTATGCCTATGGCGGTGACCTCTCCTTTGGCTCACAGGCAAAAGTAAATCCAACCTATCCGCAGTATCTGGAAGAAGCAAGAAGCACAGAGGGTATTTCCGGCAGATGGTACGCCGTTGGCTATGATGAAGAAAAACAGGATATGCTTTACATGAGCATCGGCCCGAATATTTACCAGAAGGATTCAAGCGAAAACAGCACCCTGGCAGATGCAGACGGAAAAATCAGCTCCAGCCTTCGCTCTGATATTACAAGAACCACGCATAACGTAACGCTTGGCAATTTCCAGGACGGCGTGGCACAGGTTCTGAGCATTGCATTTTCAGCAGAATCACTGGAAGAGGCAAAAGCAGGAAAAGAAGGACTCAAAGTTACCGATGAGAATGGAACGCCATATCCGATCCAGTATTATGACAATGACAAAACCGATGAACAGAATGAGACTGCAAATGCCAACTTTACTTATGATGAAGAGAAGAAAGAAGCAACCCTTGTTGTCTCCTTTACCGATCCGTCACTGGCAAATAAAACTTATACGATAAAAACAGCAAGTTCTTCTGAACTGATCCTCTATGGCGTAGATCCGCTTCCGGAGATCACCACAGTTCAGATGGATAAACAGAACTACAGCAGTGCAGATAATAAGATCAATCTGACATGGACAGGAAATGACAAAATGTCTGATCTGGAGAAACTTGATATTTACATTCTGGAAAATCCGGATTCGGAAGAAAACGGCGGTACACCGATCGCTTCCCTGACAGGAGCGGATATCGCAAAAGGAAAGGCTGCGATCACAATCCCGGATACGATGGAAAGCGGAAAATATTATGTAAGACTTGTGTACAGTCAGGAAGAAGTTACAACCGGAATCGTTGATACTGCAAATGCATTTGCCTATACGAACAGCAGCCAGCCGGAGACGATCACAGCGATCCATGCGGAAAATGCAGGCGATCTGCAGATCCGTGCTTCCATTGATACGGTAACGGATGACAAATGTCAGGGTGCACTGTTTAAGGTTTATGAAGTCGGTGCAAATGGCGAAAAAGAAGAACTTTCGGATTACAATGTTTCTGCCGTAAAAGACGAAGAGAATCAGATCTATGCGGTGCTTGGCGGCAGCAGCGAATCCAGAAGTGTCGATGAAAACGGAAAAGAAACCGTTGAGACCATCGGACTGACTGCCGGAACGAAATACGTGATCAGTGCGACACCATTTAACAAACTTTTAGACGGTGACGGCAATCTGATCGGTATCGTTTATGGAAAAGAAACGTTTGGCGAAGTCCTTACCTTAAATGAACCGCAGAAAGCAAAGATCACACTTGCAGCGGATCAGAAGGTTTATCAGGTTGGAAGAAGCGAAAATGAAAAAGATGAGGATGGAAATGTCACAGAAAAGATTGTGATGTACGACACGTATGCAGCATCTTCTGTCAACTTTACGGCAAAAGCCGATATGGCAGTGTCCGGAACCTGGGTGCTGGACGGCGAAGAAGTAAAAACAGGAACGTTTGAACATACATCAGAAATTGCCATTCCATTAAAAGACCTGGCAGACGGAGATCATACCATTCAGATTTACGGCAAGAATGAAAAAGGTGACGGTTTCGATCAGAGTTTTGTATTTAACATCGATACGACAGCGCCGACCCTGATGCTGACCTCCCCGACCAATGGATCTGGATTTGCAGAAGACGGCACGCTGACGATCAGCGGAATCACGGAGCCGGATGCAAAACTGACCATTACGGTGGACGGCAAACCGCTTGCAAGAGAAAAAACGCTTGGGGATCTTGGGACAGCACTTGGCGAAGGAAATGAATTTGCTTATGAAGTGAACATTGGCAGTGGTTATTATAAAAAAGAAGTAGAGATTACAGTAAGCGACGCAGTCGGAAATAAAGAGACTGCAAGAAACAGCGTATACAATGATGGCATGGGTAATATTAAAAATCTGGATATTGCATTAAGTGCAGATACAACCGAAACCACACAGAAACAGTGGATTTCCTACACCAATAAAAATCTGTTCCTGAAAGATACAGACGGCGTAGAAGTGGCACTGCAGCTGTGTGCCGTGACCGAAAATGATCAGAAGATCATCCTCAATGATCTGGATACGGTGGATCTGGAAGTGCATGCGGTTTCCGGAACAGCCGCGATCGAAGGCAACAAACTGACTGTTTCCAAAGACGGCCATGGATTTGTGCAGGGCAGATGGAACCTGGCAGACGGTGCGGCAATGACGGCCTCCTTCACTTACGGAGCAGAAGTCTTAGGGCAGATCGAAGAGGAAAAAGGTCTTCAGGTGATCTACCATGCAAATGGCGGAAGCGGTGCGATGACAGATCCGAACAGTCCGTATAAAAAATACGATACCGTTCAGGCTGCAAACTGTGGATTTAAGTATAACGGCATGGAATTTGTCAGCTGGAATACAAAGGCAGACGGCAGCGGAACTACGTATCTGCCGGGTGATAAATTCTATATCACAGAAACGACAGAACTGTATGCAATCTGGAAAAAAGTATCCAATCCGACGACCGAAAAACCGTCAACGGAAAAACCGTCTCCGACTCCATCGGATAAGCCGAAGGATGTAGTTATTGGAAAAATTTATCCGGTTGGCAAGGCAAGATATAAAGTGACATCCAAAAAGGCTGTCATGCTGGTATCCTACAAAAAGCCGGGAGCGAAGAAGATGAATATTCCGTCAACGGTCCGCATCAACGGCAGACAGTTCAAGGTGACGGCAATCGGTGCAAATGTATGCAAAGGCAACAAGAAGCTGACAACGGTAACGATCGGTAAGAATGTAAAGAGCATTGCGGCAAAAGCATTCTACAAGAATAAAAATCTGAAGAAGATCAATATCAAGTCAGTGACGATTGCAAAGATCGGTAAAAATGCATTTAAGGGTATTCATAAAAAAGCCGTCTTTGTGGTACCGAAAAAAGCAAAGAAAAAGTTAAGGAAAAAACTGACAGCCAAAGTCGGATTCCAGAAAAAAACCATGAAAATAAAATAAAGTAATCATTCAGTGAAAGTTAAAATGCCTGCAACTGAATGACTGCGAAGACAAAGAGACTTGGGGGGAGATTTATATGGCAGAAATACAAAAAAAATGTGCGGAGAAACAATTAAAAATACGTACCGGAAATTGGTTCCTGCCAGGGCTGATGATCGTGCTGCTGCTTTTGGGGGCAGCAGCCGTCAACTGCCTTCATTTTGGAATACAGGATCAGAAACGGGCAGCCAGACTGCTGGATGAAGCAAAACAGGAAAGAGAAATTTTGCTGGAAAACGTCAAAAATCCGGACCGGGATACCTTTTTGAGTGTGGAAGGTAAAGTGGTGGTTGGATTTTTGCAGATTCCGTCACAAAATACAGAGTATGCCATATTAAATACCTTTGATGCAAATACTGCATCATTCTCACTTTGCAGAGATGGGACATCCATGCCGTGGGATACGGAGGGCATGACCGTATATGGAATTGCTGCATTTACAAAAAACCTGTCAGAACTTCAGGTGGGAGATCAGCTGATCTTTGAAGATCTGGCAGGCACACAGTACCATTATCAGTATATAGAAAAATCCGAAGAAGTGATCGATCACGGAATCCAGATCATTTCTTCGGACAAAAACAAAAACGAAAGAACAACATTTCAGTTTAAATTTTTTTCCTGAAATTCTTTTTTAGCGGATTCTTTTTTTAATCTCCGGTCCGAGGAGCATGGCAATAACCATTTTGATCAGGTCAGCCGGGATAAAAGGAATCACACATACCGTCAGTGCGGCACCAACGGTGTAGCTGGCACTGATACAGAACCAGGCAGTTCCGAAAGCGTAGCATACAGCCGTTCCGACGATCATGCCGAGTAGCTGGAGCCAGCGATTATGGCATTTGTCGATCACCAGTCCGGCGATCACTGCCATGGCGATGAAACCGATGATGTAGCCACCGGTAGGACCGGCAAGCTTGCCGATTCCGCCTGTGAACCCGGAGAATACCGGAACGCCGACCAGACCGATCAACAGATAGACCAGATAACTGATCGTGCCGCGTTTCCATCCGAGCAGATATAAAGAAAGATAAATAGCAAGGTTTGTGAAAGAAATCGGAACCGGACCGATCGGAATGGACAGCGGAGCTAAAATACAGGTCACAGCTGTCATCAGTGCGGTGACGGTCATTTCGTAAGTTTTACTGTGCTGCGAGGCAGCAGTTTTTGTAACGTTCATTTGAAAAGTTCTCCTTGTAATATATTTCCATGATTTCACGATTTAACCAAATCAAGTAAGTCCCCTGCTTCAATTGCGAAAAGCAATAAGCAGTGGGTGGGGACTTGCTTGTATCAGGAGGAGTGTAAGCTCCTTCTGATAAACTGCGGAGCAGTTATTTGGTTATGAGCAAGTAGCAAAGCGGATTGCGAATATCCGCTTGACGAATATCTCTGCAATTCGCCGGAGGCTGTATCAGACAGAGTCAGGTCACTTCATATCGGATGTAAAGTACGAAAAATCATGCAGATTCAATTTCATAAGTAAATCCGGCATCGGTGATCGTTTTGATGGTATCCTGGATGCCCTGACCGCCGGCAGTAAGATATCCGGAAGCAAAGATAGAATCCACGACACTGAGCAGTTTCTTTTCCTCTCCTTTGAAGTAGACTTCTCTGCCGGCAGCACAGCGGATGTCGGACTTCGGTACGAGCAGTCTTGCAAGGCAGAGGACTTTCATGCAATATTCCGTTGTCAGACCGGAAATATCTGCATCCCCAAGCGGTGTGCCTTTGATCGGCAGCAGAAAATTGATTGGCAGAGCCTCCGGCTGGATTTCACGCAGTTCCAGAAGCATATCCACGACGTCCTCTTTGCTTTCACCCATACCGATGATACCGCCGCTGCAGATTTCAAATCCCAGCCCCTGAAGCATGCGGATGTTTGCCACACGCTGCTCAAACGTATGAGTTGTGCAGATGTTGTGATAGTACGCACGGCTGCTGTTCAGATTGTGGTTGATGCGGTCAAGACCGGCATCCTTGAGCATTTTCGCCTGCTTTTCCGTCAGAAATCCGATAGAACAGCACAGGTGTGTTCCCTGTTCTTTCATTTTACGGATGCGGCGGGCGAGCTCTTCAATCTCGGCATCGGTAAATTTCATGCCGCTAAGGCCAATGCAGTGTCTGGATAAATGATGTTCATTTACAAAATCATTGTCGTGATAGAGCTTTTCCTCATCTACCCACTTGTATTTCTCAATATCCGCTTTGGAACGGCAGGACTGGGCACAGTAGGCACAATCCTGGGAACAGTTGCCGCTGCGGGCATTTGTCAGAATGTGAATGCTGACACGGTTGCCTTTGTATTTCCGGCGAAGTCCCTCCGCACGGGCGATCAGATCATCGAGTTTTTCATCCGGTGTATCCAGGATGGCGATGGCATCCTCACGGGAGAGGATCGGATCATCCTGATCATAAAAATTTGGGTTCATGATGTTACCTTCCTTGTAAAATTCTTGTAACAATGTAACATGAGAAAAAAAGATTGTCAACCTGAAAATCAAAAAGGTTGACAATTAAAAAACAAAACTTGAAAGATTCTTTTTATATGCTACTTGCATGAGTGTGGGTAAAATGTTATCTTAATCGGAGAAA
This sequence comes from Ruminococcus sp. MCC718, assembly GCF_018783905.1. Classification (NCBI taxonomy): domain Bacteria; kingdom Bacillati; phylum Bacillota; class Clostridia; order Eubacteriales; family Oscillospiraceae; genus Ruminococcus; species Ruminococcus sp. MCC718. The sequence continues at coordinate 13,589 of NZ_WQNP01000050.1, read as the reverse complement.
ACTTCAACATCTGCTGGCAAGTGCGGAGCTTCCCTCAGAACATCCGCTGGAAGAGCAGATAAAAAACAGTGTAAAAAAGAAAATCTCTGTGGAACAAAAAATGTTCCGTAGAGATTTTTTATGTTTGCAAAGCTTACGATGCAATGCTATCATAAAAGAGACAGGAGAGGCATTCTTGAACATGCAATGCATAGCATACATCTTGCAGCAAGAATACTGGAAGAATGTTTCAACAAAACAGCAGGAGATAAAACAAATGGAATTATGGGATATATACGATAAAAATAAAAAACCGACCGGACGCACGATGAAACGAAACGACTGGCACTTAAAAGACGGAGAATATCATCTGACAGTGCTTGGCGTTGTGGCAAGAGAAGACGGCACTTTTCTGATCACAAAGCGTGTGATGACAAAAGCATGGGCACCTGGCTGGTGGGAAGTATCCGGAGGTGCAGCACAGGCCGGAGAAGCTTCTTACGATGCCGTTCTGCGTGAAGTAAAAGAAGAGACCGGGCTTGATGTAAGCAATGCCCAGGGCGGTTATCTGTTCACTTATAAAAGAGAAAACCCGGGCGAAGGGGACAATTATTTTGTGGATGTCTATCGTTTTGTGATGGATATTTCAGATGAAGATCTGAAACTTCAAACAGAAGAGACGGATGGATATATGTTTGCGACGAAAGAGCAGATCGAAGCATTTGCGGCAGAAGGAAAATTCCTGCATTATGACAGTATTAAGCAGGCTTTTGAATTTTGACAACCGACCTTGCAGAATACAGACAGGCTGATTTGGATCCTTATAATGAATGCAGAATGATGGATGCAGAAAGGAGAAAAAATGAAAAAGATTATAGTACTTTTGATGGCAGCGGCACTGGTGGTTCCGGGGCAGAGTCTGGCGGGTGCAGCAAAGATGGCTGTCGTAAATGCACAGGAGCAGGAGACGAAAGCAGTTGAGCTTCAGAGTGAATATTTCAATATGGCAAGCAGTTATGAGAAGGTTGTGTACAGCAAAGCAGATCATGGCTTTTATCTGGTAAAAAAAGGTGATCCTTTTTATTCAAATCAGCAGAAATTTGAAGTTTCTTTTTATGATATTGACAGCAATTCTTATGAGCAGAAAACGACCATTTTACGGGCAGAAGACAGTTTTGTGAATGACGAAGGAATCTATTATATAAAAACAGAAAACAAAAGGCTGGCAAATGCCATTGAACAAAATGGGAAAACGTATACGTATGACTGCAATGCCACGCTGTATGAATATGTTTTTGAAACAGGGGAAACAAAAGAAATCACGCTGGACAGCATGAAAAGCACCGCGAATTTCTCAGGGTTTATCAATGCACTTGGCGTAGATAAAAAGGGAAGAATCTATGTGGCCAATGCCAGCGATGATCTTTGCCTGTACGACAGCACCGGAAAATCTCTGGCAACAGCACCGTATGAAGGAAGCATTTTACAGTTTTACGGATTTGATACGGTCAGCGGCAATTTTTATTACAGAGGAACTTATAACTGGAGATACTGGGGATATGATCATGACATGGCGTCTTTAATGGCAGGAAATGTCGGTGAGGACAATACACTTCATCTGCCGGAGGCAAATCTGATGATGCTGTATCAGTCTTATTTCTATGAGAGAAATAAACCGGCAGAGATGTTAAATGATAAATATCTGGCAGTGCTCAATACCTTCCAGAGTCCGAACGCCATTACGATTCTGGATTCCAACAGCTATGATTACAACGATCACACGGAGCAGAGTACGGTGATCAATATAATTGACAGCAGTGTTTCGGTTTCTTCTCTGAATATTGCAGACAAAGATGCGATCAAATTTGTGGCACTTGCGGGAAAATCAACCTACAAAAATAATTTTGATGTCAGCAGTTACGGAACCAGATGTGCTTTGAGTGAAGATGAAAAGAGCATTTATGTCAAGACAGATACAAACACGCTCACGCAGTACTCCATGGAAGATGGAAAGAAAAAAGTGGACATCGTTACCGAGCATCCGGTCTACAGTTTCTGGGTGGATGGTGATATATGCCGTGTTGTAGAAAAAGAAGAGGATCAGTTTTATCTTGAAACATTGGATCTGAAAATCCCGACAACTTTTGAAGTGCAGGCACCAGAGTCCATGAAGGTATCTGAGAGCGACAAGCTGATCTGTACAACAGAAGGTTCCTGCAAAATGGATTACACTTATGAATCCTCGGATCCGAACATAGTAAGTGTGGATGAAACAGGAGGTCTCAATGCCTGGAAAGCAGGAACAGCGACCATCATGATCACAGCAGAAACGATAGGCGTTACAAAACAGGTCACGATCACGGTGGATGGTTCACAGTACGAAGATGCAGAAGTGTTTTCAAAGGTAAACCTGGAGGGAGCAGCATCCGACAACATTCATCTGCCGCATTATTCTTCTTATTATGGAAGTACCACGAAGTCTTATCTGGCACAGACAGCAGACGGCGGATATCAGCGTGCAGAATATATCAATGATAAGATCGTGGTTGAGACTTATGACAGCAAACTAAATCTGGTTTCTTCTGAAAATGTTGCGGCAGAACTTCCGATTTTTGGTGGGATCTATATTGGCGAAAATTATAATTATGCAGTTTTTGGACAGATGAACAAAGAAGAATCGGATGAGTGTGAAGTATTCCGTTTCGTGAAATATGATAAAAACTGGAATCGCCTTGCACAGTGCAGTGTTAAAGGAGCCAATACCTACATTCCATTTGATGCTGGCGGTCTCAGCATGACAGAAGCAGACGGCAAACTTTATATCCACACCTGCCACGAAATGTATCAGTCGGACGACGGATATCATCATCAGGCAAACTGCAGTTTTGTGGTCAATGAAGAAGATATGACACTTGTGGATTCTTATACAGGAGTCATGAATCTGGGAGAAGGTTATGTCAGCCATTCTTTCATGCAGCTGATCAGAACGGACGGAGAATACATTTACCGTGTGGATCTCGGAGATGCTTATCCAAGAGGCATTGCATTTACCATGACCAAGACCGGTGACAAACTGCAAGATCCGAGTCTGTACGGCAGTCTTTTCACAATCGATGGAAATACAGGCTATAATTATACTGGATATTCTCTGACTGGTCTGGAACTGTCAGAAGAATATTATCTAGTTGTAGGCCTTGGTGTCGAAAAACTGAATGATGATCAGAAAAATATATTTATAAGCGGTTCAAGAAAAGCGGCACCTTCCGGAAACAGAACCTGGATCACCAACTATGCAAATGGTGCAGACGTTGATGTTACCACGCCAAAACTGGTTAAGATCACGAAAAATCAGTTCCTGCTGATGTGGGAAGAAAAAGCATCCGGAAAACAGAATTACACCACAAAAATGATGCTGATGAATGCAGACGGAAGCAGGACAAGTAAGGTATATTCCGCACCGCTTGCCCTGTCAGAATGTCAGCCGATCTGTGATACAGACGGAAACGTCGTATGGTATGTCACAGACAACGGCAAACCGGTGATGATCAAGATCAATCCATACTGCCTTGAAGAGGTAAGCAAAGAAACCGGCGGAAGTCTGGAAGAGAATACCGGCGGAAACAATGGTGGAAATACCGGAGATAATAACGGCGGAAATACCGGAGGCAATACCGGCGGAAACACCGGAGGTAATATTTCCTGGGGTGATGGTGATATCGACTGGGATTGGGGATTTGATCCAAAACCGGACAATTCAGACACAGATAAAACAGAGAATACTCAGACAAAGCCGCAGCAGACGATAAAAGTCGGCAAGCCAAAGATTAGCTTAAAGAGATCTAAAACGAAGATTCAGGTTCAGTTTAAAAAAGTAAAAAATGCGAAGAAATATCAGATTCAGTATGCGACCAACAAGAAATTTAAAAAAGCAAAATCCAAAACGACCACAAAACTGAAATATACGATCAAAGGATTAAAGAAAAATAAGAAATACTATGTTCGTGTGCGTGGTGTAAACGGAACAACAAAAGGAAGATGGTCCGCAGTAAAAAAGAAATGACAAAGTAATATGAGCAGTAAAGAAGGAAGGTTTTTGTTTTGAAAAACAGTAAATATGAAATTGATATGTGCAATGGAAGTATCATGGACAAATTAATTTCGTTTTCACTCCCGCTGATGTTATCCGGTATTCTGCAGCTGATGTTCAATGCAGTGGACATCATCGTAGTGGGAAGATTCAGTGGGAAACAGGCATTGGCGGCGGTTGGTTCAACCACCGCCCTGATCAATGTTTTTACCAATCTTTTTATCGGTATTTCGCTTGGGGCAAATGTACTGGCGGCAAGGTTTTATGCGATGGGCAAATCAAAAGAAATGTCGGAAACAGTACATACTTCGATCACGCTGGCGATGGTCAGCGGTGTGATCATGGCATTTGTCGGTGTTCTGTTTGCGAGAGGTGCACTGGAATTGATGGGAACGCCGGATGATGTCATTGATCAGTCTACGCTGTATATGCGGATTTATTTTATGGGCATGCCGTTTTTTATGCTCTATAACTACGGGGCGGCGATCCTTCGAGCAATCGGAGATACGAAGCGGCCGCTTCTTTTTCTGATCATCTCCGGACTGATCAACGCAGCATTGAATATGCTGCTCGTTATTTACTGTCACATGGCAGTGGAAGGCGTTGCGATCGCTACGGTGATCTCACAGCTGATCTCCTGCATCCTGGTATTATGGTGCTTGTATAAATCGGAAGGCAGCTACCAGCTCCGTTTTTCAAAACTGCAGATCAAAGGCGTTTATCTGAAGCAGATTTTTCAGGTCGGAATCCCGGCAGGGATCCAGAGCATGATCATCAATTTTTCTAACGTACTTTTGCAGTCATCGGTCAATTCCTTTGGTTCTACCGCCATGGCAGGTTATACGGCGGCCAATAATATACTGGGATTTCTCTATGCGGCAGTCAATTCGATCACGCAGGCATGCATGAGTTTCACAAGCCAGAATTATGGTGTCGGCAAATACAAACGTATGGATAAAGTGTTGATCGACTGCCTGATCCTGACGGTTGTTGTTGCCGGAGTGCTTGGATGCGGTTCTTATCTTCTCGGACCGGAGATTCTTCGGATCTACACAGAAGAAGAGAAAGTTATCCGCTGCGGAATGGAAATTTTATCGATCACGACTGTGCCGTATTTTTTGTGCGGTATCATGGATCTGTTTCCGGGAGCACTCAGAGGCATGGGCTATTCTGCCGTACCGATGATTCTTTCGATTATCGGTACCGTAGGTATGCGAGTGGTATGGATTTTTGGAATCTTTCCGCATTATCGTTCTTTGTATGTGCTGTTTATTTCGTATCCGGGTTCCTGGCTGTTCACGATCATTATGCAGGTGATCTGCTTTTATTTTGTAAGGAAAAAGATACATCAGATGTGAGAAAACTCCCATCTGATATAGCCTCCGGCAGATTGCAGAGGTGCACAGAAGAATATATCATGCGATCCATGACGTGCACCCCGCAGCAAGAATATCGGAGCCATTCTTGATAAAGGAGACCGCAAAATTGTCAGATATCATAGAAATTACGGATTTTGAAGATCCGAAACTGGACGTATATGCAAGAATAAAAGAAATCCAGCTTTTAAATCGTGCAAATCCAGAAGACGGGATTTTTATTGCAGAAAGCCCGAAAGTAGTGGAGCGGGCACTGGATGCGGGGTACGAGCCGATTTCTATTCTGGTGGAAAAGAAACACGTCGAAGGAGAAGCAAAACAGATCATAAAACGTTGCGGGCAGATCCCGGTGTATACGGCAGAATTTGATGTGCTCACAAAGATCACCGGTTTTAAACTGACGCGTGGCATGCTCTGTGCGATGCATCGCCGGAAACTTCCGTCCATGAGGGAAATCTGTGAAAATGCAAAACGCATTGCGGTGCTGGAAGAAGTGGTCAATCCGACGAATATCGGGGCGATTTTTCGCTCAGCGGCAGCAATGCACATGGATGCGGTTCTGCTGACACCGGCATGCAGCAATCCACTTTACCGGCGGGCGATCCGCGTCAGTATGGGGACAGTTTTCCAGATTCCGTGGACTTTTGTGGATAACTCCGTTTCCTGGCCGGAAGGAGGGATTCAGCTTTTACACAAAATGGGATTTAAAATGGCGGCACTTGCCTTAAGCGGTGATTCGATCCGCATCGATGATCCGATTTTGCAGAAAGAAGAAAAGCTTGCTATCCTCCTTGGAACAGAAGGAGACGGTCTGACATCCCGGACGATCGCAGACTGCGATTACACCGTCAAAATACCAATGTCGCATGGCGTGGATTCTTTAAATGTGGCAGCTGCAAGTGCCGTAGCATTCTGGCAGCTGAGAAAAGAAAAGTAAGAAATGGGAAAACAGAGGAAAACAAAAAATATAGATCTAACGGTCGGAAACATCACCTCGAGCCTGTGGAAATTTGCGGTTCCGCTGATGCTTGGAAATGTGCTTCAGCAGCTCTACAACCTGGTCGATACCTGGGTGGTCGGTCATTATATCGGAGATAATGCACTGGCAGCCGTCGGTTCGTCTTACACGTTAATGACCTTCTTGACATCGATCGTCATCGGGCTTTGTCTTGGAAGCAGTGCATTTTTATCGATGGCTTATGGCAAAAAAAATCAGGATCTGATCCGAAACGGTATTTTTATTTCTGCGGTTATGATCGGCTCACTGGCGGTGATCCTGACCGGGATCATTTATATCTGGATGAATCCGATGATCCGTCTGCTTCAGGTGCCGCAGGAAACGACAGCGGCGATGCGGGAATATCTTTTTTATGTCTTTATCGGATTTTTTGCCACTTTTTTATATAATTATGTTGCAAACGTACTGCGTGGAATCGGAAATTCCGTCACACCGCTTTTTTTCCTTGGAATTTCCGTGATCTTAAATATTTTTCTGGATTTATACTTTGTGCTGGTTCTGCACATGGGGATCAAAGGTGCGGCCGTTGCGACCGTGATCGCACAGTATGTTTCCGGAGTCGGTATTCTGCTGTATTTTCTGATGCGTTATCCGGAATACCATATCAGCAGAAAAGATATGAAATGGAACCGTGAAAACTTAAAACAGATCATGTCACTTTCCGGTTTTACCTGTCTGCAGCAGTCCGTGATGAATTTCGGTATTCTGGTCGTGCAGGGAATTGTCAACAGCTTCGGAGCGACCGTTATGGCAGCATTTGCCGTGGCAGTCAAGATCGACACGATCGCATATATGCCGGTCGGTGATTTCGGAAATGCATTTTCCGTCTTTGTAGCCCAGAACTACGGAGCCGGAAAGAAAGAACGTATCCGTCAGGGGATCCGCCAGTCAGTGATCAGCGTGATCCTGTTCTGCATTGTGATCAGCTGCGGTGTCTTTGTTCTGGCACAGCCGCTGATGCAGCTGTTTGTTTCCGAGACGAGCAGGGAGATTATTGCAGTCGGCGTGCAGTATTTAAGAATCGAAGGAGCCTGTTATATCGGAATTGGCATTTTGTTTATGCTCTATGGCTATTACCGTGCTGTGAACCGCCCGAACATGTCGGTGGTGCTCACGGTCATTTCCCTTGGAACAAGAGTGCTGCTGTCTTACACCCTCTCCAAAATCTCGTGGCTTGGTGTGACAGGAATCTGGGTATCCATTCCGATCGGATGGTTCCTTGCGGATGCGGTGGGGATTCTGGTGTATCTGCGTAGCAGGAGATTGGATGAGAAAGGATGATATTATGGAATTAGGGGCATATTTTAAAAGTATTATCGATCAGGATCGTGCAGCTGTTGTGATCTGCAGCCTGGATCACAAAATCATTTATATGAATCCGGCGGCAGCTGCCAATTATCATAAGTATGGCGGAGCAGAACTGCTTGGCAAAAGCCTTCTGGACTGCCACGGGGCACATTCCAACGAAAGAATCAAAGAAGTCGTTGCATGGTTTGCCAAAAGCGAAGAAAACAATCTCATATATACATCTCATAATGAAAAACAGAACAAAGATGTATATATGGTGGCACTTCGTGATGCAGATAAAAAACTGATCGGATATTATGAGAAACATGAATATCGCAATAAAGAAAACATGGAAAAGTATCATATGACTTCAAAGTCAGAAGTCTGAAAATGCAGGAATTGCAGGCAGAATATATCAAATGTAAGATGACTTCCGCCTCCGTAGACGGCGAGTAACAAGTTTGTATCAGTGACGGGATTCAATCGCCTATCTGATTTGATATAAGCATTGGTGGATTGCGAATATCCGCTTGGCACAGATGAAAAGAGGAATATATGGCAGATCATAAAAATAAAAAACAGAACGAAACAGTCGATGCCGGACTGTGTGGAAACGAAAAAATAGAAGAAGCCATCGCGGCACTTCAGCAGGAACCGACACAGGAAATGCTGGCACATACCCTGACGGTAATCCGCAGGCGTATGCAGGAAAACGGACAGTTTATCGTGGCAGTAGAACCGCCGACCGGAGACGGTCAGATCCGGGTGCAGGCGATAAAGACCGCTGACGGAAAAGCGTGGTGGGCAGCATTTACAAGCTTTGAAGAAGAATTAAAAGGCGGCGGAAGCGTAAAATCCACCTTCCTGGCAAATATCGATAAATTGTTTGCATCCGCTCTGACCGTACCGGAAATCGCAGGAGTCATCATCAATCCATGGAACAGGACGATCCAGCTGGATAAAAACCTGATCCAGATCATAGAAGGTGCGAAAAGATAACCGGATGACAAGATTAAGAGCTGCAGAATGGTTTCTGTGGGAGTGTAAAATAAAGTGTGTAAGTTGAGAAAATAAAATTTCAAAGCTTACGCACTTTGTTTTACACTCCCCAACTTCCAATTTTCATTTTTTCAAATTGCTCATAAAGCCAGAAATTGCAGATATGAGCCAACCCAATCCAATAACAATTAAAGCAATTTTCCATCCTATACCATTATCAAATACAAAGATATGGTCCTATGTCAAGATTTAGTACAAGTTAAAATGAGAAATTTCTCCCCATTTTAACCTGCCAGAAGCTCAGCCTCAGTGTGCGTTCTTTCATACACTCGTTCGAATTCGTTTGGCGACATATAGTTGCAATGGCTATGAATTCGTTTCGTATTGTAGAAAGCTTCCAGATATTCAAAAATCAACTGGTATGCCTGCTTATAGTCGCGAATTTTAAAGTGATTGAGCCATTCACGTTTGATAATAGAATGAAAGGATTCAATGCATGCATTATCCCACGGAAAAGCTTTCTTCGAATAACTGTGCTGCATATTTTCGGTTGCTTTTTTATATTCCTTTGCAACATATTGGCTGCCACGATCCGAATGGATAATTAATGGTTGATCGATATTTCGGCGAGCTTTGGCTTTGTTTATAGTATCAATCACGCAAGATACTTCCAGTGTTTCTGAAAGCGTCCAGGCTATGATTTTTCTGGAAAATAAATCCATAACACTGGTCAGATAGACAAATTCTCATTTTGGCTTGTACTATTTATATTCTAGCACCAACAGGAACGCAACAAGCAGAAACTGCCGCAAAGACAGCATAAAAAATCCATTGACAGAGATAGCCGATAGACATTGAAAAACCGCCGTTATGGAGTTACCCATAGCGGCGGCATACATAATCATTTGCAGCTACAAAATTAACAGTTATATTTTTTTGATTTGTTTAACAAAATATAAATTCCAATCAATACCAAAATAGTGATTCCAAGTATCATATACATCGTTCCGATATTTACTTGACTTCCGAAAAAATAAAGATTGCAATCAAGGGAATCTTTTAGTTTTTCAATAACCTCTGTTGGAATACCTTGATTTTGCATTTCGGCAAGTGCCCCTTGCATTGTATGATTTCGGATAAGTGATGTACCATAAGTACCCGGCAAAAATGAGATTATTTTTTGCAGCCCTTCTCCAAATGAAGAAATAGGCATATATGCACCACAAATGAAACCATATCCCGCACTGATGATTGTGCCTACCGCTGAAATTTGTCCTTGTGTTGATAAGAAAAAATTAATAATCGAAGATAATGCTGTTCCAAACAAAACAAGGAGTAAAATATCAAGAAACAAAAAGAATATATCTGCGAGCGACATATACCAACCGACAATAGCTACATAAGTAAGACAGATACCCGTTGCAGCAAAGCAAATAATAAGTGTTGAAAGCAAGGTTGCAACATAATAACTCAACGAAAGTGTAGCTGACTTTACAGGAGATATTCTTAAATCTCTTATCGTACCATTTGCTTTATCTTGCACCATTAAAAAATTAGAACAAAAAGCAACCGTTACACACGAAACAGCAAGAATAGATGAGATAAGTTGACCGCCTACCAGTCCCTCTATTATGCTTTCTGATAGTTTTAACGAATTAGGTAAATTAGATGTAAAACTATCCCGATACACATTCCCAAGAAAAGTCACATAAAGTACAAGCAATATAGCAGGCGTTATCAAAGAGGTAAAGAACATTCCCTTATCTTTGAAAAACAATTTGATATTTCTTTTGATAAGAATGAAAGCCATACTCATTTTTCTGCACCTCCCACCAATGTTTTGCCCGTAACAGCAAGAAAAACATCGTCCATTTTTCCTTTTGTTATTTCGTAATCATTAAACAACTGCGGATTACGAATAATCAATTCAGTTGCAGCCTTTGTATTCGGTACAGAAAGGCGATAACCGTTTCGGATTTGCTCATATTCCACATCAAGTGCTTTAATATCCTTTTCATCCACATCATAAATTGTGATGTAATCCCCAGTATAAATATTTTTTAATTCAAGCGGAGTACCCTCTGCGGATATTTTCCCATCATCAATGATTACAACATAATCAGCTTCCGCAGCTTCTTCCATATAGTGCGTAGTTAAAAATACAGTCATATTTTCATCTTTGCGAAAACTTGATATAACATTCCAAATAAGTCGGCGTGTCTGTGGATCAAGCCCTGTTGTCGGCTCATCAAGAATAAGGATTTTAGGCTTATGAAACAAAGCCCTTGCAATATCAATTCTTCGGCGTTGTCCTCCTGATAATTTACCAACGGTGCGTTTCAATAAGTTTTCAAAATCTAATATTTTCGCCAATTCCTCAAGTCGTTTCTTAAACTCCATTCCAGTAATGCCATATAAAGCGGCACGACTTTCCAAATTATCATAAACAGAAAGGGCAGAATCCAAGACAGATGATTGAAAAACTACACCCAGTTCACGCTTAATATAGTCCATATCCTTATCTAAATCGTGTTTATCAATAAAAACGCTTCCACTGTCTTTCGATAGTTGTCCGCACATAATATTGATTGTAGTTGATTTTCCTGCCCCATTGATACCAAGAAAGGCAAACAACTCTCCTTTTTTTACACGAAAACTCAAATTCTGAACAGCGTTTACACTTCCAAAACTTTTATTAAGATTATTGATTTGAATAATATTGCTCATTCAATTTCCCCCTGTATAATCGGTTTTTATCTCGCATAGAGAGCAATCAATATAATCTTTTCCTGTTCTAATCGAACTCCAAATTAGTAGATGCAGTGCGATACTGTAAATTAAATTTATTATAGCATAATGAATTACCAAAGTCATTATGAAAGAGAACACATCGAATCATAATTGTGGCAGGCAAAGTTTTAATTTTTGACTGCCACAATTTTAATATTCTATATATTACATTTTTTACTTATAGATAATATCGGCATATATAATTTCTCGTGCTCTTGTCTGTATCTCATTCATTCGACCAACCCACAACATCGGTTTTTCTACTTTAAGTTGTTCGGTCACGCCCTCCTTGTCAGCCATTTGCTCGACCAATCGAAATATCATTTCCGTTGCCTGTTCGTCAATATCAGTAAGGTAACAGTTTAATTTTCCGCTTGTGAGAAACGTGATGTAAACTGCCCGTTTATGTTCCTGTAAATAGCGTTTGTGTCGCTGCCCCCATAAGCCGATAGGCTTGTGTTCTTTTTCGGTTGGTGAAATAAGGCAAGGAATATAATAATCCCCCTGCAATTCATACCAAAGACCATTGCTTTCATCATAAATATACTTGTCCATTAAAAAATCCTCCATTATAATATATTTGCACATATGTCATAGTTCTCCGATTGCCACACTCTGTTATATCTTGTTATGAGATTTTCTTGCCCTTGATTTTGCCCTTATAAGTAGGCAGGGAAAGAGTAAACTTGTGTGAAATCATATAAAAGGATAAGGCGAACACATTGCGATAAATCCTTTATTTTCAAGGCTTTTGGAGGATTTTATTGATAACCTATGGAGAGCAATAATCACTCATAATTTTATGGTTTTCAAATTCCAGTTTGTAACGAAGGTATTTGCGATGAAAGGAATTAAGATTGAGTTATTGGGGATTGCAATAATACCTTTAGGAATTGCTGTGACAACAAATAATTTTGGGGGATATGTCCTAGGTGTTCTTGGATTTGGCATCGCTGTAGTTGGATGTTTTCGAAAAGATAATCACTGATAACTTCTTGTTTGAAAAATTGAGAAAACGTAATATTGAACAAAAAAGAAATGCACAGTTCTTAGCTTATCGTGAACTGTGCATTTTTGTAAATAAATACTTTTAATTAGCCGATTACGGCATCCTCTGCTGTAAAATGTTCCAGAGAATTTTCTTTTACCTGAATGCAGATATAAGTAATTCCAGAAATATCGGATGCAAAAAACTGACGCTTTGCAGCAGGTGCGATTTTTAGCCAGTCTCCAGTTGAAAGGCTAATTTCTTCTCCATCAATTATGGCGTTGCCGTTACCTGAAAGAATTCCATAGATTTCTTCATTTTCTTTATGAGAATGAACAAATGGGACATTTGCTCCTGCAGGTAGTTCGTTTAAACTGATTTCTGCACCTGTTAAAGACAACTTTTCATGCAGCTCAATTCGGTTCTCCTTTCCAATAGTTGTTTTTGTGTAATTTGCCATAATAATACCTCCATAGTTAATTTGTAGTTTCTGGTTGCTTGGTATTAGTATAGTGTGAGACACATATAAAAACAAGTACGCACCTTTTTGTAACTGTACACTCAAAAATGAATGTGTTACAATAGACTCGGAGGTGAGAATTATGCGAGCAAAAGAAGAATTACCGGAATGCCCAGTTGCAACAGCAGTATCTCTTATCGGAGGAAAATGGAAACTGCTGATTTTGCGTAACTTGAAAGAGCGTCCATGGAGATTCAATGAGCTACAACGAAGTATAGATGGTATTTCACAAAAGGTTTTGACAGATAGTTTAAGACAAATGATGAGTGATGGGCTGGCATATCGCCACGATTACCATGAGCAGCCACCGAGAGTTGAATACGGCTTAACGGAACTCGGAACAAAAATGCTTCCAATTGTTAATTCACTTGCTGACTTTGGTAACTACTATAAATCAATTATTGAACAGAATTAAGGACGTTAGTATTTGAAATAAAGCTACCGCAATCCCACTGGCTTTAGACAGTGGGTTAAGGTAGCCAAAAATCAGAAATTATAGTATATTCATGGCATGGGAACCTGGAAATCTAAAAACAGACACAAAT
>NZ_WQNP01000049.1:0-655 GCF_018783905.1 Ruminococcus sp. MCC718 | reverse complement strand
GTACAGGAAAAGGAGATGCAGCGTTTTTTAGGTCTGGATTTTTCCATGCACGAATTATATCGTGACAGTAATGGGAATGAGCCTGCATATCCGAGGTATTACAGGAAAGCGGAGAAAAAATTAGCGAGAGAACAACGCAGGCTTTCCAAAATGCAAAAAGGTTCGAACAACCGCAGCAAGCAGAGGATCAAGGTAGCAAAACTCCACGAAAAGGTTTCCAACCAACGAAAAGACTTTTTACATAAACAATCAAGACAGATAACCAATGCCTATGATTGTATATGTATAGAAGATCTGGATATGAAAGCAATGTCACGGTCACTGAATTTTGGAAAATCTGTTTCGGATAACGGATGGGGGATGTTCACAACATTCTTAAAATACAAACTAGAGGAACAGGGGAAAAAGTTAGTGAAGGTGGATAAATTTTTCGCAAGCAGTCAGATCTGTTCCGCCTGTGGTTACAAGAACACAAAAACGAAAAATCTTGCTCTCAGAAAGTGGGATTGTCCGCAGTGCGGGATTCATCATGACAGAGATGTAAATGCGGCTATCAATATCAGAAATGAGGGAATGCGGTTAGTAATTGCATGACAGAAACTCAATAGAATAGAAACCGTGGGACACACGGGGTTAGCTCGCTTATGCTTAGCAC
>NZ_WQNP01000048.1:0-1773 GCF_018783905.1 Ruminococcus sp. MCC718 | reverse complement strand
ATATCTCCGATGTAGTAGTGTTCTGTATAACTGTAATGCCCGAAGTCCTCATGTATCATGTACTGAATATTGAGCTGTAAGATGTCCTTAATGATGTGTCCAATATCCAGTGTCGGAAACCGTATCCTCACATAATCAAACAGCATGGTAAGCGGTGCTTCTGGGTTGAATTTTTCCAGAGCTTCCAGTAGTTTCACTTTCATTTCTTCTGTGACCGCCACCTTGCCGGATTCAATACGGCTTAAATGTTCACGGCTGATTCCAGCCATGACCGCAAGTTTCGTCTGGGATACACCGTACTGCAAACGCCTGTCTGCAAAATCCTGTATCCACTCTGTATCATTCAGTGCGATACCCCCTTTACAAAAAACTGTGACATTTTTAGTCCGATGTCACAGCAATAAAAAAAGCTACCAAACGCTTGATTTCAGCCAAGAATCGGTAACTTTTGTGTATGTTTCCTTGTGATTTGTGCCCCTCTGTTAGATACCGAGGGGCTTGATATATGCTGGCGTGGCTACCGCCACACCAGCAAGGCTAGTCCGTACCTGTGGCTTTCGCTTCGCACGCCACCTGTCCGTCCTGCCTTATGTGTGCAAGTTCCCCAATCGTACCCAAGAAATCATATCCTTTGGGTACAAGGGGAGTATAAAATTCCGATATGACACTTGTTCCCACATCACAGTATCCACGCCCTTTGATTCGCTTCTGGAAAAACTGCTTTTTCACATCACTTCCAAAGAGCATACCGTAGCCGAGTTCACTCATGCGACCAAGCCCCACACGGAAGTTGAAGTTATCTCTGATACCGTCCCCGAAATACTTTGCGTCTGGACGCTGGCAAGCTACAATCAGAAAGTATCCAGCCTGTCTACCGAGCATGACGATTTTCTTTAGCTGGCTTAACAGGGCGGTGCTTTCTTTTGTCGTGAGCATTTCCAAGAACGCCACATACTCATCAAATACAAGGAACTGTGGAGCAAGCCCCAGATAGGCATAGTTTTCCCCTGTACGGTAGTTCGGGTGCAGTTTCATTTCTTCCGAGCGTGTGACCATGCCCTCATAAAAGGCATTGACGCACTCAATCATATCGTCTTTTGTGTGGTAGACATTTCCCATGACCGTTCCCAAGTCTGCAAGGTCAGCGTTCTTCGGGTCAAGAATGTATAAATCCGCATTGGTTCTAAGCAGGGCTTCAATGATGGTCAGCAGAAAATAGGTCTTTCCACCACCTGTACCACCGCAGATAAGGGCATGGGGAAGTGAATCATATTCCCACACCAGATTTTTCATTAACCGCAGACCGCCGTTTTCGGCTATCACTTCATCAATCGAAATACGGTTCGCTATCATATCATAGAGCAGGGTGTATTCGATATAGCCGTCATGCAGTGTCTTGTCGGTCAGCTCACAGTACAGCCCCGATTCCAATTTGTCCTCTAAGGACAGAAGCTGTTCTTGATATTTTCCCATTGTGATTTCACACAGGATATGGAGCAATCCATTTTCCATCTGGTAATAAATTTTCGGAAACCACACGATTTTTTCTCTTGATCTGCTTTGCAGGTCAGTGAAAAAAACGCTGTCTTTGGTGTTCTCCGCTTCATACCATTTATTTTCCAGCACCATGCGAGCCAGCTTTTGTCTGTGTAGCAACCGCTTGATACGGTCATATCCGTAACGGTAGTAGAGGAAAGCGACCAATGCACAAACACCAGTCGCTATCAGAACCGTAATGGAATTGTAGGCAGTCCAAGTAATTCCGGCATGGAG
>NZ_WQNP01000047.1:91123-91504 GCF_018783905.1 Ruminococcus sp. MCC718 | reverse complement strand
TTCAGATACTTGACGATTGCTGTTATGGACAGCTTTGGTGGAGCTGTTACAAAGCAGTGGACATGGTCTCCTTCACCACAGTAAAGCGGACATTCACAATCCGCTTCGCTACTTGCTCATGAACGCAGTCGCTTAGTGCTCTGCACACTTGAAGCGGGGGAATGGTTCTCTGCGTTCAAATAAATGAACAGTAAAGCCCTTGTCCTCAGCAATCTGCTGCACCAGTTCCTTTAGGTATTCCTCAATTTCTGAGTTTAATATCTTCCGTCGGTATTTCACTGACCATACCATATGGTAGTTGATATTACACACGCAAGTTCTATAATATATTAGATTTTCTTTCATACATATAGTATATCATATTGAATTGTAATGTGCAAT
>NZ_WQNP01000047.1:5410-91113 GCF_018783905.1 Ruminococcus sp. MCC718 | reverse complement strand
GGTTACGGCATTTATTTTTTATATTTATATTTTAACAGAGGATGAGGATTATTATACTGTTTGCATTGTGCAGATATGCACACTCCTGTGCTTTCATCTCGGTAATTGAATTGCCGAGGATTCCCGCTTATTGTCCTAAATACAAACCACTTTTATGGTCTGAGCTTTGGATGATGCCTGTAAACACCATCCGCATATTATCAAGTATACAAGAGTCATCAAATACAAGCAAGCGAAATTTTTCTTTACATAGTTTTTACAAAATCCTACAATTTTCTTGACGCACCAATTCCGAAATGTTATAACTAACATGATAAGGATGCACAAAATGCGAAGCATCCATGGGTTAAATTTTAAGATATGCGGCAATTGCGGCATTAGGAGGTAAATATGGCAAACTTAGAACCGCTCATTCAGTCGATTCCTGTTGCTCCTTTGAAACTGGCTTCACTGGAAGGATGCAGAACTCTTGCAGATCAGGTCAACAACTATCTGGTATCCTTCCGTCACGAATCTCCGACCAATGTAGGACAGGCTGACAGTCTGCAGGGTTACTGTGCAGATTCTTATCTGCTGGAGTGTGAATGCCCACGTTTCGGAAGCGGCGAAGGAAAAGGCGTTCTGAAAGAATCTGTACGTGGCTGCGACCTTTTTATTATGGTAGATGTTACAAACTACAGCCTGACTTATCGTGTAAATGGCTATGAAAATCATATGTCTCCGGACAATCACTATCAGGATCTGAAACGTATCATTTCCGCTGCTGACGGAAAGGCAAGACGTATCAATGTCATCATGCCATTTTTATACGAAGGAAGACAACATAAACGTTCCAAAAGAGAGTCTCTTGACTGTGCTCTGATGCTCCAGGAACTGGTTGACATGGGTGTCAGCAATATTCTGACGTTTGATGCACACGATCCTCGTGTATCCAACAGCATTCCTCTGCATGGTTTTGATTCTTTCATGCCTACCTATCAGTTCTTAAAAGCACTGGTAAATTCCGTACCGGACTTTGTGATCGATAACGATCATCTGATGATCATCAGCCCGGATGAAGGAGCTATGGGACGTGCTGTTTATTTTTCCAATATTCTCGGCGTTGACATGGGTATGTTCTACAAGAGACGTGATTACTCTACCGTTGTCAACGGAAAGAACCCGATCGTTGCCCATGAATTTCTCGGCGATGATGTAAAGGGAAAAGATGTGATCATTATTGATGACATGATCTCTTCCGGTGAAAGTATGCTGGATGTTGCCAAGCAGTTAAAAGAGCGTGAGGCAGGTCGTGTTTTTGTCTGCACAACGTTTGGTCTTTTCACCGACGGGCTGGCGAAATTCGATGAATATTACGAAAAAGGCTACATCAGCAAAGTCGTAACTACAAATCTGAATTATCGTCCGCAGGAACTGCTGACCCGCCCTTATTATCAGGAAGCAGATATGAGCAAATTCCTGGCATCCATCATCGATGCCCTGAACCACAATGTATCCATTTCCAGTGTACAGTCTCCAACGGATAAGATTCACAAGCTTCTGGAAAAATATAAAAATGAGCGGTAAATTTGCCTGATTTTTAAGATTCCGTAAAACAGAAACTTTTTCTGTTCTGCGGAATCTTTTTATTATAAGAGTAAAGAAAAGACAAAAGAGATGCAGCTTCAGCTGCATCTCTTTTACACATTATAGTTTTTAGTATTTATTTCTTTTTATAAACCGTTTTTTTGCTGATACCTGCTTTTTTCAGATTTTTCTTCAGAGTATTCCGCGTCTTTTTAGACATTTTCTTCGGTATAACGACTTTCATCTTCGCAGATGTTCCTTTAAATGCCTTGCTTCCGACTTTCACTGCTTTTGTTCCTTTGAAAGTCACATTTGCCAGTTTTTTGCTGTTTGCAAAGCTGTTTGCTCCGATGGAAGTTACATTCTTACCGATCACAACGCTTGTCATATTCTTATTTTTCTTAGCTGCATTCTTTTTGATGGAAGTTACCTTAAAGGTCACACCGTCAATCTTCACAGTTGCTGCGATCGTAATCTTCTTGCCTTTTCCGGTCACTTTGACTGCCTCTGCAGTTCCGCCCTTTGCTGCGGACTTGGTTACTGCATATTTTACACCTTTTACGGTAACGGTTGTTCCAACAGCCGGTACTTTTGTTTCCGGTGTCGGTGTCGGTTTTTCCGTATCCGGTGTAGTATCTTTTTTCAGAGCTTTCTTTGCCGCATCCAGTTTTGCCAGAACATTTTCAATCTGCTCTTTTGTTGCATTTTCATCTTTCAGCACTTTCTGTGCTGCATCCAGTGCTTTCTTAAATGCATCTACACTCTCTTTTGTATAACCGTTCAGGTCTGTTTTAGCGGCTGCATCCACCGCCGTATTCAGATTACCTTTGTCTGGTTTTGCCTCCAGCTTGTTCTCTGCATCTTTCAGTTCAGCAAGTGCTTTGTTTACATCCGCCTGGGCTGCATCATCTTCCAGGGCAAGTTTTGCCTTTGCTGCTGTGATTGCTGCCTGGTAAGCCTGTACACTGGCATCGGTATATACACTTAAGTCTTTTTTCTGTGCAGCCAGAACTGCATCCCAGAGTGCATCCGTATCCGTCATGACCGGTGTATTTGCAACGTATTTGTATGCATTAAATTCTGCTGCTGTCACGTGCTGATTCTTGGTTGCGGTATCATCCAGTGTTGCCAGTGCACGGATCTGGATTCTTCGCATTTCGGTCGGTGCAAACGTTGCCGTCTTAACCGTCTTGTCTGCGTCCCACTCACCGCTTGTCAGTTCTTTGAAATCATTTCCGGATTCTGTAGTACTGTATAACAGTTTGTATTTTGTAATAATACCATTTACAGAAGTTCCGGATGAACGAGGTACATACTCAAATTTGTTGATTGTTACATTCTGACCAAAATCAATCGTAAACTCATTATTCTGATCATTTGCGATATCCGGATGTGTTCCGCCACTGGACCATCTTGAGTGCCAGATTGTACCGGTATTTCCGTCAATTGCCCAGGAAGCAGGGCCATCATTTCCGGATCCTTCTTCACTTCCTGCGGTTGCCTTCCAGCCATCATGTGCCAGTTTTTCACTTGACTGTGTCAGGTCTTTGACTGTTGCCACTTTGGAGTCGCCACTTTCTTTGTCTTCGTAACAAGCTGTCACTTTGTAGCTGACTGCTGAAACATCTGTAAATGCTTTTTTATCTACAAAAGAAGTTCTTTCTGTCTTTTCGGCAACCTTTTCAAACGTTGTTCCGTCTTCGCTGCGGTATACATTGTAAGAAGTTGCACCTTCTGCTGCAGCCCAGCTTACTTTTGTGCCGCTCTCTCCGTAGTAGTTTGCTTTTACATTCTTCGGAGATTCCGGAACTTTGATCGTATAAGTTTTTCCTTCTTCTGTATTAAAGGAAACACGGTTTGTTTTTCCGCTTACTTTTGTTGTCTCTACAACGTTACCGTCAGAATCGGTAACGGTTGCGTTTGCGATACCGGAGTACTGTACCTGACATTCTCCGCCCTTGTTGGAAACGATCTGTGCCTGGTTCAGTTTTCCGTCTGCCCAGTCATAGGAAAGTTCGAAGTTTCCTCTTGCTACCAGACCTTCTACGGAACCATCGCTCCATGCATCCGGAAGTGCCGGAAGCAGATTGATGTAACCCATATTACTCTGAAGCAGCATCTCAGCCACACCGGAAGTCATTCCGAAGTTACCGTCGATCTGGTATGGTGAATGCGTATCCCACAGGTTGGTAAGAATACCGCCGTCAAACAGGTCTGTAATCAGTTTGTACGCATGGTTTCCATCGCCAAGTCTTGCCCAGGTATTGATTCGCTGTCCCATGCCCCAGCCGGTTGATTTATCTACACGGTTTTCCATGGAAACTCTTGCTGCTGCCAGCCATTTTGGTGTATCTACAGAGATCAGGTCGCCCGGGAACAGTCCCAGCATATGAGAAAGATGTCTGTGGTTGTAGCCCTGTCCGAGGCTGTTTACGGTTGTCTCGGTATACCATTCTTTGATCTGACCGCTGTCACCTACTTCAATAGGTCCTTTCAGATCGCTCTGATTTTTCTTCCACTGTGTTACTTTTGCTGTATCTGTCTCACCAACGATACCTGCTGCTTCGATGGTGTCCTGATAAAGCTGCCATACCAGTGTCTGCTCGTATGTATTACCGCTTGTCTTTGGTCCATGCTCCGGTGAATAACTCGGGGAAGATACCAGTTTGCCGTCTGCATCCTTGATCAGGATCTGATCATACAGAGTAGCTTCCTCTTTCATCATCGGATAGATTTTCTCTTTCAGATAATCGGCATTTCTGGTAAAGTCATAGTATTCCCAGCAGTTCTGCAGGATCCACGGAACCGCTGCCGGTGACCATCCCCAGTCAAAATTCCATCCCGGACAGGTCCATCCAAACGGGTTGTTCTGTGTATGTGCCATGAAACCGTTCTCTTCGCCGTCTTTGCTCTCAACACCTGCATAGATCTTCGCTGTCACACGGCCAGGTGCACGCAGTGCATCAATGTAGTTGATCAGTGGCTCTGCACATTCTGCCATATTGGTGACATAGGTCGGCCAGTAGTTCATCTGAAGATTTACGTTCATGTGGTAGTCAGCATGCCATGCGGAGTTGTTCGCACCAACCCAGATACCCTGAAGGTTGGACGGAAGTGTCTCACGGTATGGATCATCTTCCGGTGTCTCACGGGAAGATTCGATCGTCAGATAACGACCATACTGGAACAGCATGACTTCCAGATAGCGGCGTTCTGCTTCCGTTGCAGTACCTGCCTTGTATGCTGAAAGCAGTGCATCCGTTGTCTTGTCAGAAGGAATCTGGCCAAGATCCAGATCTACACGTTCGAAGATGTTCTGATAATCTTTAACATGATCCGCTTTCAGTGTATCGTAATCTTTTGCTGCTGCCTTGTCTACATACCCGCCGACTCTGCTATCCAGTGCTTCTGCACTTTCACCGGTACGGTATTTTGGATATTCATCTTTATAATCGGTTGCAATGGAAGTGATGATCGTAACGCTTGTTGCATCTGCAACCGTTACTTTATCGGTTCCGTCTGTGGTGGTTCCGTCTGCGATCACTTTTGTCTGGGAATTGAATTTCATCTGGTTATCTCTCAGAGTTCCGGCAACTGTGATCTCACTGCCGTTTACTTTTGTATTCCAGTCTCTCTGATAAGAATTTGCTCCAGGGTTGTTGCTTCCGCCGCCCTTTTCGTTGTCCGGATTTACCTTGACATCGAAGTTCAGTTTGCCGCTTCCGCCGGTTGCTGTCAGTTTTGTCACCAGCACATTGTCCGGATAGCTGACGAAGTTTTCTCTTACATAGTGTGTGCCATTGTAATCATATTCTACGCTTGCAACAGCTGTGTGAAGATCCAGTGCTCTTTTGTAGTTGCTAACGGAACTTTCTGTGATACCTTTGAAATCCAGGTACATATTTCCATAGCTCAGGTAATAACCATAACCATTCGTACCTGCATCATCACTGACGCCGACCAGCTTTGCACAGAGAGATTCTGCCGTGCTGGTGTTGCCGGATGCAAATGCCTCCTGGATCTGCTTTACTACCTTACTCATTTTGGTCTGTACACCGTTTACATTTGTTGTCTCGATATTTCCGCCATTGTAGTTCGTTCTAGAAGCGGACGGACCGCCGGACCAGAGTGATTTTTCATTTAACTGGATACGCTCCTGGGTAATGCCACCAAACACGCTGGCACCGATGCCGCTGTTTCCAAGCGGAAGGGACCATTTTTCCCATCCATCGTAGCTGTCCGGAGCTTTCTCGTCATACCACAGCTTCAGTTCGTTTTCATCTGCTGCTTTTGTCTGCACATCCGCCGTTCTGGCAGGCACTGCTGCAAATGCTGCCGAAGGAACGGAAGCAGCCAGCATAACTGCTGACAATGCCGCAGACATGGCTTTCCAAAGTTTTCTCTTTTTCATACTTTTTGCTTTTCTCCTCTCTTATTGTTACTCTCTTTTTTAACATTTGCTGAATCAGAAGAAGTTTCATCAAAAAAAATGCACGCCATGTCTGCATGACGTGCAATCTTTTCCCATCTGCTGAAACATTACTTAGATTTTACCATTATTTTTACTATATAGCAATGTATTTTTTAGCAGATTTTATTTACTTTTCTCTATTCGATATTTTTCAGTGCCGTTTCCATCGGTATTTTGCTGATTCTAAAGAACTGTAGCAAAGCAACCAGTGCATAAACTGCCATGCCCATCAGAAACATCTTCCAGTATATTGCAGGCTCAATGTACAGAGAAAGCCAGCCTGAAAACTCTGCCATCATATAGACATAGATCACCTTAATCATCCAGGTGGCGATCCACAGACTCAGCAATACGGAAACGGCAACCACCCAGCTTGTGGAAACCAGATACAGGCGGACGATCTCATCATTTTCATAGCCAAGGATCTTAACCATGGAAATAGAATGTTCATTCTTTTCAATGATCAGTTTTGTCAGAAGATAGATCAGAAGGGCAAACAGAACAACCGCAAATACATTGATCAGCTGAAACATATTTCCCATAGAGACATCCAGCTGTCTGGAAATCTTGGTCAGGTCGTCCTGTGTGATCGTGGAAGCAATGTACGCTTCTTCGATATCGGTGATCTTTTCGTTTGAGAAATAGCCATTAAAATACGTGTCGGATTTCTCAAACACACGGCAGAACTGCGGCATTGACATAAATACGGAAAGTCCGGACGGATAGACATAGATTCCTTTTACCGCAAAAGAGTATGTTTTATCCCCGTAAGTCTCTTTCAGCCAAATGGTATCTCCTGTTTTTATATTGTATTTTTCCGCATATCCATCTGAAATATACACACCCTCATCCGGAAAATCCGCCTTCATGTAATGACTTCCCTGCTGTGTTCCGTAGACAGTGACGCTCTCACTGTCCCGTTTGCCCGGAACGGTTTCCAGTGATTCCATGCAGAATTTTTCTGCCTTTTTGTTTTCTGTTTCCAGTGACGGAGTCAGGAAGCGGCTCAGTGCCCCATACAGGGTGTAAGTGTCATCCTCATCAATCTCATCCGGTACGTTCAGAATGTACTGATAATCTGCGATCATATTGTCAACGGTCTGTTCCTGGTAATGATCCAGAAGCGGTGCCATCATCATGCCGAACAGCAGCAGAATATTGGCAAATACGATTCCCACAAACAACGTGATGTAACTGGATTTGTTCTGCAGGATGATGCGCAGACGGAACCGGTCAAAAAAGCGAATATCCGGCAGTTTCACTGCTTTTTGTTTTTTTGATGTGCTTAAGTCTCTTCTTAGAAACTTCAGCGGAGTGAGTTTTAATCTTTTCGAGATCAGGACCAGATTGACCAGCAGCATGATCACAAACGGCACAATGGTCGTCAGGACGAATGCATCCATATTCCATCTCGTTTCGTAGGTCGGAAGACTGTAACTTCCATAATACATACCGGCACAGATATTTTTAAAGACGGTATAACCCAGAACATTTCCGATCACCGCTGCTATAACCGTGACCAGAAGCGGCAGTGTCATGTAATGTACCAGAAGTTCTTTTCTTGTATAACCGGAAGCCCGCAGGGTTCCGATCACCGCAGCCTCTTTGACAATCGTATTGTTTGTTGTCACCGCAAAAACAAAGGCCATGATTGCAATCAGGATATACAAAAGCACGATCATCATCGAACGGTCACTGCCCATATCGTCTCCGGTGAAATGGATCGCCTGATTTGCATAGCGTGGGATATAGCCTGTCACCGATGTGTAATCTGCCAGTATCTCAAGAAAGTCATCGGAACGTTCTTTCTCTGCTTTTTCTCCCTGTGGCGGATCATCATATGTCCAGGAATAACGATATTTAAGGTGCGTTTCTTCCAGATTGTCAAAGGCTTCATCTGTAACAATGGCAACACCGAACTTAACTGCATCAAACATCATATCCGAATTATTGGAAAACAGTGCACTGTAATCAGACAGTGCCACATAGCCTGTCACCGTTTTTTCTTCTTTTCCGACTTTTATGATGTCACTGATCTGTATCTTGTTATTTTCTGCATACATACGGTCGATGGCAATCTCATCTTCCTTCTTGGGAAGCTCTCCTTTCATCAGGCATACGAGATCGATCTGGCTGCGGTTTTTGTAAACGCGTACTGTACTGTCCTTTTCCCCGTCGAGATCAGTATCTGCATCTTCTTCGACATAGTAATTTTCATAAATCTGAACGCCTTCTTTTTCCAGTCTTTTGATCTGACTGTCCGTTGCCTTTTTCTCCAATGTAAAGTTTCCATCTTCGATGTGATATTTCTCAAAGCTTTCCTGATAAGCTGCCAGCATACTGTCATCTGCCACCAGGAAACCGGAGACAAATCCGATCGTCGCTGTCATAAAAAGAAAAACTGCAAAGTATTTTCCAATGTCACCGATCAGTTCTCTTGGAAGACGTTTGAGCAATGGATTTTTCATATTCTCACCGCCTTACCATTCCAGATCAGCTGCTGCGATCTTGGTTTCATTGACATAATTTTTCCGGATCTGTCCGTCCCTGAGCTTTACGACACGGTCTGCCATATTTTTGATGGCATCATTGTGCGTTACCATGATCACCGTGTTGCCGTATTTCTGGTTGATCTGCTCGATCAGGCAGAGGATTTCTTTGGAAGTCTTGTAATCCAGTGCACCCGTCGGCTCATCACACAGAAGAATGTCCGGATTTTTGATGATTGCACGCCCGATTGCCGTCCTCTGCTGCTGTCCGCCGGAAAGCTGGTTCGGCAGCTTGTTGCGATGTTCATACAGCCCAAGTGTTTTCAGAAGCTCATCCAGTTCCAGCGGTCTGTCGCTTAAATAAGCCCCCACTTCAATATTTTCTCTGACACTGAGATTTGGTATCAGATTGTACATCTGAAATACATATCCCAGATGTCGGCGGCGGTATTGCGTCAGTCTTTTTTCTTTCATATCCGCCGTTTTCTCACCATTGATGGAGACATACCCTTCGTCCGCCTGGTCAATCCCGCCGATAATATTCAGAAGCGTAGATTTTCCGGAACCGGATGGTCCAAGCAGCACACAGATCTGTCCTTTTTCAACAGAAAAGTCAATTCCTTTCAGCACTTCCGTCCTGTTTTCTGCTGTGCCAAATGATTTTTTCAAGTCTTTGATCTCTAAAAACATATTTTTCCTCTCCCAAAAAATAGTCTGTAACTTGTCGCTCACTGTCTGCAAAGGCGGTAGTCACTTTATATTTGATGTTAGAATCAACTAACTTATGGTCATTATAGCACAGTTGTCTCGCTTTTTTCTGATTTGTATTTGATAATTTTTCTCGTTTTAAAAAGCTGTCACGGGCAAAGTCTGAATGGTTATTATAGATTTCTCCCCTTCAAAGCTGCACGCTGCATCACCAGCTTGATCTCATGCTCGCTTCTTCCGTAGGACATCAGCTCATGTGTCAGATATTCCGGTTTTATGGTTTCTACCAGTTTCTGAACTTTCGGTGTGGTAAAAGGCAGATGCTGGTCGATCTGGAAGACGTGTTCATAGCAGGCTTTGGAACATGCTTCGTAATCCGATGGCATGGCATCCTTTTTGGTGATCAGCGTTTTCACATACGTACCCGTGATGCTCTGATTTAAATGCATGCCTTTGATATAAGAAGCCAGATTTCCGTGCTCTGCAACTTTTTCCAGGATGTAATCGACCGCCTCATCCTGCGTTTTCAGTTCCAGATTCATGTGCATCAGATGCCCGGTATCCAGCATAATGCCTTTCTTTTGATAATGGACCTGCGAGAGCAGACGCTTCGTCATCTCCGGCCTTGTCATGGTAAGACCCGGCCACCAGAGATTTTCCATGAGGAAATCAAACGTGTAATCTTCTCCATCCAGCAAAAGATTGATCAGTTCTGCCGCCGCATCGATCACTTCTTCGTCTGTGTGCCGGCACTGATAGGTAAACAGCTCCCTGGTACTGACATCGCTTACATGAAAGACCACATAGCGGGCTTTCAGCTTTCTGGCACGCTCCAGGTCTTCCCGAAAACATTTCAGGATACAGCTGCGATCGAGCCCTCCGAAAATCTCTTTCACTTTTTCAAAGGATCCGTATTCTTTGCTCAACATCTCCAGTTTTCCATTCCAGAAATCCAGCCAGGAATCAAAATATCGCAGATGTACGCCAATCACGGATCGTTCTGTAAAGAAATCATCTCTTCCCCCCTCACACGGCAGCAGTTCAAATCCATCCATACCAAGATTTCCTGCAAACGAAATGGCATCTGCCTCATCCCGATAGCGTTCCACATCAAACGCATAATCCGTTGTGTTGATCATCTGTTTCATAAAATCATTCGCTCCTCTTCAGTCCGAGAAATGCTGCCAGATTGCCACGTTTGCCTTTTGAGGCACGGTGTGAATACAAAAGTTCCGGATTGCAGCAGGTACACCACTGGGTCGTATGGATGTTTTCCGGCAAGATTCCGGCCTCCTCCATCACAATCTCATTTGCCCTCCATAAATTCAGCTGATACTTTCCGTTTTCTTTCCGGTAATACAATTCGCTCTGACAGTCTTCACGATAATATTTCTGAAATTCCAGAATGACATCCTCGCTGACTTCATAACAGTCCTGACAGATCGATGGTCCGATTATTGCTACGATATCTTCCGGTCTGCTTCCATATTGATCCGCCATCGCCTGAACCGTTATCTTGCCGATCTTATGAACCGTTCCACGCCAGCCGGAATGTGAAAGCCCGACTGCTTTTCTGATGGGATCTACAAAATACAGCGGCACACAGTCTGCATAAAACGTTGCCAGCACCAGTCCCGGAACGTCTGTGATCAGTCCGTCCACATCCGTATAATCCAGCGGTTTTGTAAATCCTTTGCCGCGGTCTGCTTCTGTCACCACACGGATGTTGGTCGTATGCGTCTGATCTGAAAAGACCAGATCTTCCGGTGTGAAACCGATCGCATCTGCAATTCTTCTGAAATTTTCACGTACATTTTCTTCCTGATCGCCACGCGAAAAACTCAGGTTCATGCTCGACAGATGCTCTGTGCTCACTCCGCCAAGTCGCGTTGAAAATCCCTGCACGATCCCTTCCATCTTTTCAAACGGCGTAGCGGAAAGCCATGTCACACCGTTTTTTTCTCTTTTTTCAAAAGTACCCATTTATCTTCCTCCTGTAAACTCCTGAAATGCCAGTGTCAAAAGTTCTTTTGACCCCAATAGATGCCTGCAAATTGCTCTGCTAAATACCGATCAAAACCGGACATTTCCGGCATAGGCAAACGCATCCCGGATCAGTTCCATCTCTTCTCCGTCAAATGCCACGACATCAAACCGGACACTCTGGTCTGCACAGATCCCGTGAACTTTCATATAATAATCTGCCACGCGGCTGATCGTTTTCTGCTTTGCTGTGGATACGGCCGCTGCCGCACCGCCCTTCTTGTTGTTTTTGCGGTATTTGACCTCCACAAATACCAGATACGCCCCGTCGCAGGCGACCAGATCGATCTCCCCGATCCGGCAGCGATAATTTTTCTCTATGATACGATAACCACATTTTTCCAGATGGACGGCTGCCAGTAATTCATATCTTGCCCCAGTTTTGCGTGTGTTTCCCCCTCTTGTCATTGATACCCCCATTTTCTTTTGTATTATGAGTTATATGCGATTTTTCATGTTTCGCACTTTTAAACAGTTTTGACCTGTTTGTCCCCCCGACTCATATGATGTTTTTGATAAAGCTCTGTCGGTGGATCGGGGATGATCCGAATTTGCGTATTGCCTCCATATGTGCGGCACTTCCATAGCCTTTGTGTTTCGCAAATCCATATTCTGGCATCAGTTTGTCATAATCTTTCATCAGGCGGTCCCTGGTCACTTTTGCGATCACACTCGCCGCTGCGATCGACAGGCTTTTTGCATCTCCTTTAATGATCGGTACCTGCGAAATCTCCACCTGTGGGATCTTCACAGCATCATTTAAGAGAACCTGCGGCCGGATCTTCAGTCCGGCGATTGCCTCACGCATCGCCTCATAAGTTGCCTGCAGGATATTGATTTCATCGATCCTTGCCGGTGATGCCATGCCGACGGACACTGCCAATGCTTTTTCCATGATCTCATCGTACAGAGCTTCCCTCTTCTTTTCTGAAAGCTGTTTGGAATCATTCAACCACAGGATCTCACAGTCTTCTGGCAAGATCACGGCACCGGCGACAACCGGTCCTGCCAGCGGACCGCGTCCTGCCTCATCAATTCCACACACATAGCCATATCTTTCGTACTGATGTTCGTAACTTCTCATTTCTTCCAGGCGAACCCGCTCTTTTGCCAGCTTTTCCTGTTTTTTTCGGTAACTGTTTAAAACTGCCTTCACGCCGCTTCTCTCATCCATAGCATACTGTGCAAACAGTTCTTCCAGGGAACCTTCTTTTGCCTCTGCAAATTCTTTTTTGATCTGTGCGATGCTTTTTCTGTCTGTGCTCATATATTTTCTCCTTTATTCCAACCCACAGTCGGTAATCATATTTTAGAGGGGGAATGCTTCTCTGCGGTAAAGCGGACATTCACAATCCGCTTCGCTACTTGCTCATGAACGCATATCCTGTCCAAAAAGTCCGACTGATCATTTCGTTCGTATTTAAAAAAGTGCCACACAAAGTGGCACTTCTTATTCTAACGCATTTCTCTTTTTTCGTCTACTGGTGTCTGACTACGCAGATACGATCAAGCGGCCAGATACGTACCCAGGCACGACCGACAATCTTTTCTCTTTTGAGATTTTCGACATTCTCATAGCGGCTGTCATCGCTTCGGTTGCGGTTATCTCCCAGCACGAAGTACTCATCATCGCCAAGCGTGATCGGCTCTGCCGCACGTCCGGCATCATTCATCACTTCTGCACCGTAATTTTCATCCAGCTTTTCACCGTTGATGTAAACATAGCCATCTATGATCTGTACGGTTTCTCCCGGCAGACCGATCACACGTTTGATATAGTACTCTTCTTTTCCGTCACGCACAACCGGAAAGACTACAATATCAAACCTCTCCGGATCATGGAAACGATAAGATAATTTATCCATCATCAGCTGATCCTTGTTGTGCAGATACGGATACATAGAATCTCCGCTGACCATGGTCCTCTGTACAACAAATGTATTGATCACGAATACAACTGCTAACAGGCATACAAAATATACAACCCAGTTAATAATCTCTTTTGCTTTCATCAAAAACTCCTTTTCTACAAAGATCCCGCCCGTTCAAATGGCCAGATGCGTACCCAGGCACGCCCGATGATCTCTTTGCGTCTGACATTCCCGACATCCGGAAAACGACTGTCTTCACTGGCATTGCGATTGTCTCCGAGCACAAAATATTCATCGTCTCCAAGTGTGATCGGGTCGGATGCAAGTGCTGCGTTCTGGATTTTTTCATCACAGAAATGTTCGTCCAGTTTTTTACCGTCTATGTACACATACCCGTCCAAGATCTGCACCGTCTCACCCGGCAGACCAATGATCCGTTTAATAAAATACATATCCTTATAGCGATACGGAAAAACAATGATATCATAACGTCTGGGATCAGAGAAACGATAACTGACCTTATCAACGATCAGATTGTCATCGTCATGCAGCGTCGGATACATCGACTCTCCATTTACCCGCGTACGCTGACCGACATAAGTTGTCAGCAAAAAGCTGACGCCAAACACCAGTACGATATAAAACAGCACCTCGATAAGTCCCTTTTTCATACTCTCCTCCCACAAAATACTGTCTACTGCTCTTCCGTCTCTCCCTTCGGAAGTTCCAGCGTGATCCTGCCAAGTTTTCCGCTTCGGAAATCATCCAGCAGAAGCATACCTGTCTTGGTATAATCCAGTTCCTGACCTTTTTTGATGCAGCCACGCCGTCTTGCGATCTCCTCGTAAACTGTGAGTGCTTCCTGAGCGGTTTCTTCGCAGCCATAACGTTCCGTTAATCTCCCCGGATAATGTTCCATCAGGAAACGGATCAGATTGAGTGCAAGCTCATCCGTATTGAGGATCTCGTCTTTGATGGAACCGATCATTGCCAGTCGCATACCGACACTCTGGTCTTCAAATTTCGGCCAGAGAATACCCGGTGTATCCAGCAGTTCCAGACCCTTATTTAAGCGGATCCACTGTTTTCCTTTCGTAACACCCGGCTTATTTCCGGTCTTTGCACATGCTTTTCCGGCATAGGCATTGATAAACGTAGATTTTCCGACATTCGGAATCCCGACAACCATTGCCCGCACCGGACGGTTCTTGATTCCTTTGCGTTTGTCTCGCTCGATCTTTTCATGGCATGCTTCCAGAACGGCTGCATTGATGGATTTAAGTCCTGCTCCACTTCTGGAATTGATCTTTCTGACGCAATACCCTTTCGCTTCGAAAAAAGCAACCCACGCTTCATTGCTCTTTTCATCCGCAAGATCCGATTTGTTCAGAAGAATCAGGCGGGCTTTGTCCCTGCCCATCTTATCGATATCCGGATTGCGGCTGGAAAACGGTACACGTGCATCCAGCAGTTCGATGACAAGATCGATCAGTTTGATGTCTTCCTGCATCATACGCCTTGCCTTGGTCATATGACCAGGATACCACTGATAATTCATATTTTTTACCTTTCTACTTAACAAGTCCCCGGTGATCCGAAGGAGATAAAACAGCCCAGACTTTCCCTTCAATATCTTCCAGCTTTACATTTCCCATATCTGCAAAACGGCTGTCTTCACTCTGATTGCGGTTATCACCAAGCACAAAATATTCATCTTCACCAAGTGTGATCTCCTGTGCTGCCATTCCGGCATTTTCCATCTGTGGAAATCCCTGCGTCTCCAGGTAGACACTTCCATTAATATAGATCATACCATCGATGATCTGGATCGTCTCACCCGGCAGTCCGATCACACGTCTTATATAAGAATGCGTGTCCTCGCTTCCATTCAGTTTAAACGAGATTACATCCTCCCTGGATGGTCCTGAAAAGCGATAGGACAGCTCATTTAACAGAACAACATCTCCGCCGGACAAGGTACTGTTCATCGCCTGTCCGATGTTCGTTCTGGACTGACCGAAAAAGAAAACAGCAATATATGCAAACAGGATCACCACAATGATCTGAAACAGCCATCCAAGACCGGCTTTGATCGGATTCTTTCTGACCTTTTCCCGTTCTTTTTTCTGTTTCCTCATTTCCCTTCTGCTGTGTTTTTCCTGTATTGCCTGTTCCTGTGAAATCCGATCTTTGTTTCTTCGATCCCTTTCTCTGCGATTTCTTCCTGTGCGGCTCATGTATCCTCCCCTTTTGCCTTTTGAAATTCACAGTCGGTTATACAGAAACAGGGACAATTACCTAAGTACTTGTCCCTGGTCTGTCTGGCTGACCCGAACAAGCAGTGCTTGTTGCGGAATCATTCGGTACGCTGCTGCGTCCTATTATTTAACCAACTCTTTTACTTTTGCTTTTTTACCAACACGGTCTCTCAGGTAATTCAGTTTCGCTCTTCTTACTTTACCTCTTCTGATAACCTCGATCTTTTCTACGTTCGGGGAGTGCAGCGGCCATGTCTTTTCAACGCCGATTCCGTTGGAGTTCTTTCTTACTGTGAAAGTTGCTCTGTTGCTTCCACCCTGTTTCTTCAGAACAGTTCCTTCGAAGATCTGGATACGTTCGCGGTTACCCTCTTTGATCTTTGCGTAAACTTTTACAGTATCACCTACGTTAAATACAGGTACTTCCGCTTTCAGTTCAGCTGCTTCAATGTTCTTAATGATTTCGTTCATCTTGTTGTTCCTCCTTATATTTTCAGATGTTCTTAATACCGCCCAGGTAGCAGAGGACCATCTCTTCTCACAACGTGAATAATTTTATCATACCTCTTGCGTAAAAGCAAGCTTTTTTTCAGCCAGACAGCGATCTGCCAGAGCTTTTTCTTTTGCTGACAGATCCGCTTTTTCCAGCAGATCTGGTCTTCTTTCTGCCGTCCGGATGACGGACTGTTCTCTTCTCCATTTTTCAATGTTGGCATGATGTCCGGATAACAGCACTTCCGGAACCCGCTTTTCATGCCAGACTTCCGGTCTGCTGTAATGCGGATGCTCCAGGAGATTTCCCTGGAAAGATTCGAATTCGGCAGATGCCTCATTGTGAAGCACACCCGGAACCAGTCTGGAGATCGCATCCATCATCACCATTGCCGGAAGTTCCCCTCCGGTCAGGACATAGTCCCCGATGGAGACGTAGTCTGTCACGATCTCTTCCAGGACACGCTCATCGATCCCTTCATAATGTCCGCACAGAAAGACCAGATCCTGCTCTCTTGCAAATTCTTCCGCCATAGGCTGTGAAAAAGTACTTCCCTGCGGCGTCAGATAGATCACTCTCGGCCGGTAACCGATCTGTTCTTTTACTGCCTCATAGGCTCCATAGACCGGTGCTGCCTGCATGACCATGCCGGCTCCGCCTCCGTACGGTGTATCATCCACCTTATTATGCTTATTCGCAGCATAGTCGCGGATGTCCGTTGCTTTCAGAGAAATATATCCCCGTTCGATCGCCCTGCCCATGATACTGGTATTCATTCCCTGCTCGATCATTTCCGGAAACAGTGTCAGTACATGAAAATGCATGCTACACCAGCCCTTCCAGAAGATGCACTTTCATGCGGCCTTCTTCCACATCTACTTCCAGAATACACTGACGGATCGCCGGGATCAGGATCTCTTTTCCTTCTTCCGTCACTACCTGATAGACATCGTTTGCTCCGGTCTGGATCACATCATCCAGTGTGCCAAGAAATGCATCATCCTCGGTATAGACCTTAAGTCCGATCAGATCTGCGATAAAATACTCATTTTTCTTAAGTTTTACTGCATGCTCGCGTGTCACAAGCAGCGGACACTTTCTGTATTTTTCAATCTGATTGATATCATTATATTCTTTAAACTTCAGGATAACCATATTTTTGAAAAATTTGACACCTTCCACTTCCAGTTCCAGTTTTTCTCTTCCGGTATCCAGAAGCACTTTTTTCAGTTTTTTAAAACGTTTCGGATCGTCGGTTGTCGGAAATACTTTGACTTCCCCGTGAATACCATGTGTTGCCGTAATCACTCCGACCTGTAAAAATTCTTCCATGTTTCTCCTCCGGGTAAAATTGAATAAAACAAAAACCTCGTCTGCACGAGGTTTTCAACGCAGCATCCTGCAGCTTTTCAGCTACAGAATGTCCACTACAACTTTCTTGTCTTCCTTTGAGGCTGCAGCCTTTACGACTGCACGAATCGCTTTCGCAATTCTGCCCTGTTTACCGATTACTTTTCCCATATCGGATGGGGCAACTTTCAGTTCAACAACCGTTGTCTTTCCAGACTGCCTTTCCGTAACGGTAACTTCTTCCGGATTTTCTACAAGTGACTTAGCGATTACTTCTACTAATTCTTTCATCCTGCCACCTCTTATTTTTCAATACCGGCGATTTTGAAGAGCTTTCCTACTACCTCTGTCGGCTGTGCACCATTTGCCAGCCATTTCTTTGCCAGCTCCTCATCTACCTTGAATTCACTCGGTTCGATGTTCGGATTGTAGGTACCGATCTCCTCGATGAATCTTCCATCTCTCGGGGAACGAGAATCAGCTACAACGATTCTATAGAAAGGATTTTTCTTTTCTCCCATTCTTCTTAATCTGATCTTTACTGCCATTACTTTCACCTCCTCAGTATTTTTATATCTTTGATATCTATGAAAACCTGCCTTTGGCAGCTTCTCTGCATTCTTTACGTGCTAAAACGGAAGCTTGAACCTGCCGCGTTTTGCACCCTTGCCTCCCATCATACCAGGGAACTGTTTCATCATCTTGCGTGTCTGTTCGAACTGTTTGACCAGTTTGTTGACTTCGCTGATGTCCACACCTGCACCTTTTGCGATACGTTTCTTTCTGGACGGATTTAACAGATCCGGATTGGAACGCTCTTTCGGTGTCATGGAGAGGATGATCGCCTCGATGCGTGCCATCTTGGACTCATCCACCGCAGCCTCGATATCTGCTGCTTTATTGCCAATACCCGGCATCATACTTAAGATACTGGATATGCCTCCCATATTTTTAACCTGAGCCATGCTCTCCAGATAATCATCGAAACCAAACTGTGCTTTTTTCAGTTTCTGTTCCATTTCTCTGGCTTTGTCTTCGTCGATATTGGCCTGTGCTTTCTCAATGAGCGTCATCACATCGCCCATGCCTAAAATCCTGGATGCCATACGCTCCGGATAGAACTGTTCCAGATCGGATAACTTCTCACCCATACCAACATAGAGGATCGGTTTGCCGCAGGTTGCCTTGATCGAGAGTGCCGCACCGCCTCTGGTGTCTCCATCCAGCTTTGTAAGGATGACACCGTCAAGCTCAAGTTTCTGATTGAAGCTGTCTGCCACATTGACTGCATCCTGTCCGGTCATTGCATCCACCACCAGGATCGTCTGATCAACATGAACGGCTTCTTTGATGTTCTGTAACTCCTCCATCATCGCTTCATCGACATGAAGGCGTCCTGCTGTATCAAGGATCACGACATTAAATCCGTGACTCTTTGCATGTTCTACAGCTGCTTTGGCGATATTGACCGGGTTCTGCTTGTCTCCCATGGAGAAAACTTCCACACCCTGTTTCTCACCATTTATCTGAAGCTGCGTGATAGCTGCCGGACGATATACGTCACACGCTACCAGAAGCGGCTTTCTGCCTTTTGATTTAAATTTGCCTGCGAGCTTCGCAGTTGTTGTAGTTTTTCCGGCTCCCTGAAGACCTGCCATCATGATCACAGTAACTTCACTTGCCGGACGCAGTGCGATCTCCGTCGTCTCAGATCCCATCAGGTTTACCAGCTCGTCATTTACGATCTTGATAACCATCTGGCCCGGATTCAGTCCGTTCATCACGTCCTGACCGATTGCACGCTCCTGAACCGCTTTTATAAACTGCTTCACGACTTTAAAGCTGACATCCGCTTCCAGAAGAGCAAGCTTTACTTCTTTCAGTGCTGTCTTGACATCTGCCTCTGTCAGTCTTCCCTTGCCGCGAAGGTTTTTAAATATATTCTGCAGTTTATCCGATAAACTTTCAAATGCCATCGTAACCTCCACCGTCAGTCGGTTTTATAATTCTTTCAGCAGCTCATCCGAAATCTTCCTTACTTCTTCCGGATCATCTGCCGCCATCCTTATGGCTTCCACCTTTTCTTTCAGACTTACAAATCTCTCAACCAGATGCAGTTTTGTCTCGTAATCATCCAGGATATGTCCGCACCGTTTGATCAGATCGTGCACACCCTGTCTGCTGATTCCCTGATTCTCTGCAACTTCACTGCAGGAAATATCGTTGAATACTACATCCTCGTATATTTTCTGTTGATGCTCTGTAAGCAGTTCACCATAAAAATCATACAATAATGTCTGCTCTAAAATCTTTTCCACTGCAATCACCTTGGTTATCATACACGAAAGAAGCCACCGTGTCAAGTATTTTTTCTTGACATGATGGCTTTTTCTTTTTTTATTTCAGATCAAGCTGTTTTCTTCTTTTTTTTCCGAAATTCCATAATCTTATTTACAATAAAAGCAATTGCAATCAAAATGAGTTCCGCAACAGTCTGCCACAGTCTGGATATAATAGAAATAATCACAGCATATTCTTTTGGCATAACAAGACCAAGTCCAAGCAGCATGATACCTTCCCTTACGCCAAGACCGGACGGTGCAAATACAGCAAGAATTCCGATGATACAGGACAGTCCGTAAATTCCGGCCACATAGAGAAATTCGGAAGTCGGAACCGGATAGATGGAGCATACCAGCATATAGAATCCGACACCAACGACCAGCCAGTTGCAGATAAACAGCAATACAACTTTGATCATCTGCCCATAGGTGATCGGAATCGAAAGATCTTTTTTCTTAATAAACCGCTCAAGGATCTTCAGGAAAAAGTTGATGATCTTCGGGTTGATGCAGATAAAAAACAGGATCACCAGACCGATCGTCAGCCATTTGTAATCATTGAGCAGGTCGTTCGGAAAAAAGAACAGCGAAACCAAAAACAAAAATGCAGCTCCGAGAAGCGTACAGATATTCTCAAGGAAAAAGCAGACCGTCACTTTCCGGATCGGTGCTCCTCCTTCTTCGTATGCCGGCACGCGGGCAAGCAGCATAAAAACTTTTCCCGGAATGTATTTTCCGAGAATGGAATACAGATATGCTGTGATTGCCTTGAAATACTTGATTGAACAGTGATTTAACTTTGTGATATAGTGCCATAAAGAAGCCAGTGTCACTTTATAAAGGAAATAAAACAGCACCGCTCCCGTAAATACCAGCCAGTTGATCTCAACGTCCAGATTTTTATAGGAATCATAATTTTTATAAAAATAGCGAACCAGAAAAACAGCAACCAGCAGTAAAAATCCGATCTTGGCATATTTCATCCATTTCTTCTTTCCGCCCTTCTGTTCGTTTTCCAGGATTTCCGCGTCTTCTTTTTTTACCTGTGTATTTTCTTCCATAACCGATCATTCTCCTACTATTTCATCTACAATCTCAGAAACATAAACAATGTTTTTCTTGGAACTTTCCATGACTTCTTCATAATGTTCATCCAGCTTGCCGCGGATCGTCTCTTCTTCCTGAATGAATTTCTCAAATTCCTTTTGCAGGGACTCTGCCGTCAGATCGGAAAAATCGATCGCATACTGCCCAAGCTCAAAAAAATCCAGCACTTCCTGATATTTATGGCTCCATCCCACCAGAAGCACCGGCACTTTCTGCTGAAGAGCACCGATCATGGCATGGAATCTGGAAGCAACCAGAAAACGGCATTTCCCGATGTACGCACGGATTTCTTCTGCCGTCATTTCTTTGTGGTACCATCTGACCATCTCTTTGTTTTTCACGCTTTCATAGACCGCATCGCAGACCGGAAGATCGTTGTTTCGCGGTTTGTCGCTGTGTATTCTCGCACCGTTTGCGATGATCAGTACGTTCCATCCATCCTCGTTGAGACGGTCAATAAAATCCGTCATGATCTTCGGATAATCAATCCCGAGCTTATCACATTTTTTCCGAACAACCGAGCTGATCGACAGTCCAACCACTTTATCATTGAAAAAGGCATCCTTCTGTGCTTCTGCTTCAACCTGTTTCAGATAATATGGATCATCTGCCATCGTAAACGCTCCGTCCGCACAGAGTTTTACATTCTTCTCAATGCCGATCCCTTTCAGATTGTCAAGGGTTCCCTTTCCTCTGGCACAGATCAGCCGCATCTTCGGAAGAATCCATTTTGCCAGAAAACGATTCCAGAAAGAGTGAAAGGTTCCCATTGCCTGAGAATATTTCAGAACCGGTGTGCCCATCAGCATCGGCACGGCCGCACACACAAAACCATAAGTATTCATCACAAATCCGCGGCTGTCCACAAAAGAGATCCCCGCTTCATCCAGAACGGCATCCGTCTCATAATATGCCCGCAGAATTTTATT
This sequence comes from Ruminococcus sp. MCC718, assembly GCF_018783905.1. Classification (NCBI taxonomy): domain Bacteria; kingdom Bacillati; phylum Bacillota; class Clostridia; order Eubacteriales; family Oscillospiraceae; genus Ruminococcus; species Ruminococcus sp. MCC718. The sequence goes on along the minus strand of NZ_WQNP01000047.1, from coordinate 69,486 downwards.
CTTCAAAAGCAGACTCTTTACCGGAGGCAGAAAATGAAATACTTTATAGAGAACTGCCAGCGGAAACGCGATAAACAAAAGCTGTTCCGGTTTACAGGAAACGATCCGGATAAAATCCCACGGGATCTGTTCTTTATCTTCTTCCGGATAAACAGACATCAGATTGATTTTCAAACGTGTTCCATATTTTTCATAAAGCTGACGGATGGAGCTTTGCAGCATCGCTGCCGCTCCTTTGTTTCCGCTGTAACTGGCTGCCGTAATGGCGATCACCACTTCTTTCATACTTTCCTCCCGTCTGTCATCCTGTATAAGCACTCAGAGAAACACCTCTCTTCTCCAGTGCATCTTTCAGTTCGCTTCCTTTGACATAGACAAAGTCTTCTTTTTTGTTGTAATCTTCGCTGTCGATCAGATAGTACTCACCGTTCTGAAACTGTTTTTCATCCGGTAGATGTTTTGAAATCACAAACACGTTGTCTGTTTCGTCAAAACCCTGATAATTTTTGCTGATCAGATGATAATCCATCAGACGCACCTGATACGATTTGATCGGTGCCGCTGTTTTTTCTGTCCATACATAAGAATATTCTTTATAGATATCTCCGAAGGACAGAATCAGATTTGAGGCGGAAGAAATTCTCGCTTCTCTTGTATTGCTTTCGGAAATCGTAATGTTTGTTACATTGTAGCCAAAGAGCAGTACCGAGACAAGCAAGGTCAGGGCACATGCCTGGTATCCTTTCTTTTTCTGACACAGAAACAGGATCAATAAAAACAGGATCAGTGCCACAACGCCAAACAGGATTACCCCGCTTGATACATGATCTCCTTTGAATGTCACGCTTTTTGCATTGGTCTTAACAAAGGTAACTAACATTCCCATATATTTCCGCACAAAACTCTGGTTGTTCAGATATGGGGCAGTGATTCTGGCAAACAGTACCAGGGTAACACCGCATCCTGCCACAGAAAGCAGTTTTGCCTTAATGCCAAACAGATCTCTTTTCCAGACCAGAACATAAAGTGCCACCATGCAGAGAACACCGAATGCACAGCAGACATAGCGGTCGTATACGATTCGGTCCACGCGGATTCCGTAAGAACTGTAAAAGTTCTTTTTGACGCTCTTCAGGAAGAATACCGTTCCGAGAACAAAGCTTCCTGCATAAGATAAGAATCCAAACAGTGCCAGTGTGCCTTCTTCCGATGTGACCTTTTTCGAACGGCGAAACATCAGAAATACGATGATCACGCAGGCGATCAGACCCACGCATACCAGTCCAAGAGTCGAGCTGAAAGAATTATACAGCCATCCGACCGCCATTCGAATATAAGATTTGATACCTTTTATTTTTGTCAGCAGTTCCAGAGATTCTTTCGGGATTCCGGTCGCATGTGCCGCTCTGCTTCCCCATATGGTTCGTTTAAAATATCGCACCAGAATCTTGTCGATCACAAGAAAGACTGCCATGCTGCCAAAAAAGCTGATGTACGGAAGTCTTCTCTCTTTTTCCTTTGTAAAAAACGGGATCAGCAATACCGTCATCGCCGTCGCGATCACCATAACGATTCCTCTGCTGTGGCATGCATAGGCATAAACTGCACAGAAACTCAGCAGTATCGTATAGATCTGCCGCTCTTTTCTGGTTTTTGCATACATTGCATTTAAAATAAGAAGTGCACAAACCCAGTTGAGCACGATCAGCATCATGTCTCCGCGAAGATAGATCCCCTGGAACATCACGCTGCTGATGATCGTAGAACCGGCTGCCAGAAGAGCCGCTTCCTTTTCTTTTTCAATCTTTAAGTAACGTCTGCTGATATAATAAGCCATCACCGGTGTCGTTGCCATAAACAAAGCATTCACAAAAGATGCGGCTTTGTAAACCATGATTGGATCTTTAAAGATCAGAAACGGCAGAAGCCACACAAACGCCATTCCATAACGATAATAAAATCCACCATTGCTTATAATCCCTGTTCCCCAGTTTCTTCCGGTCAGAAGAGCTGTATTGGTCAGAGTACCAAGCTCATCCACAACGGTGTTCGTACTCAGACATAACGCCGGCACTCCCATAAGCACCAGCATTACCGCAAACAGTGAGATCATACAAATCCTGTCCTGTTTCGTCATTGTCATTTTATTTTTCCTCTTTCTCTCTGTCATAATCCAGTTTACGTGCATGATACTGTACATCTTCCAAAATCTTGCGATTTGCCGCAATGATGTCTGCCAGCAGTCCGATCACGCCGGTCTGGAAGCCCATCAGCATCAGGATACTTGCAAGGATCAGGGACTGCACATGTCCGTTTCCGGCTCCGGTCGCATAGTAAACCAGAAAACGCACGCCAAGCAGTGCCCCGCAAAGAAAGAGCACACTGCCGATCCCGAGGAAAAATCGCAATGGCTTATACATCATAAAGGAACGGACGATCGTCACCATGGAACGCTTCACATAACCAAACATACTGGAAAACAGTCTGGATTTACGAAGCTCCGGATTGGTACGGATCGGCACCGACTCCATTGCCATTCTGGTGCGTCCTGCCTGGATGATCGTCTCCAGGGTGTAGGTATATTCATTTGTTACATTCAGACGCATCGCTGCGTCACGGCTATAAGCACGGAAACCGCTCGGTGCGTCAGGAATATCGGATTTGGATGCCACACGCACGGTCCAGCTTCCGAAATGCTGAAGCTTTTTCTTGAGCGGTGAAAAATGCTCAGTATCATCGATCGGGCGTTCACCGATCACAATATCTGCCTTTTCCTCCAGGATCGGACGCACCAGTTTTTCGATGTCATCTCCGCAGTACTGATCATCGGCATCAGTATTGACAATGATATCCGCACCGTTTCGCAGGCAGGCATCCAGCCCTGCCATGAACCCCTTTGCCAGTCCGCGGTTCGTCCGGAAATTGACTACATAGTTCACGCCCCAGTTTTTCGCAACCTTGACGGTATCGTCACGGCTCCCGTCGTTGATGATCAGATACTCAATCTCATCGATCCCGTCGATATGTTTTGGCAGATGATTCAGTGCAATTTCCAGCGTCTGTGCCTCGTTATAACATGGCACCTGTATAATTAATTTCATTATTTATCTCTCCTCATTTTTCCTTAGTCCCTGAAATACAGATCTCTTGTATAGACTTTGTCCATGACATCCGCAATCTCATCACTGCAGCGGTTGGCAAGGATCACATCGCTTACTTCTTTAAACTCCTTAAGATCACGGATCACTCGGGAGTTAAAGAACGTTTCTTCTTTCATTGCCGGCTCATATACAACCACTTCGATCCCCTTCGCCTTGATCCGCTTCATAACCCCCTGGATCGAGCTCTGGCGGAAGTTGTCTGAATTGGTTTTCATTGTCAGGCGGTATACGCCTACAATCTTTGGATTTTTTTCAATAATGCGCTCTGCAATAAAATCTTTTCTGGTACGGTTTGCTTCTACGATCGCTGCCACAATATTGTTTGGGACATCATGATAGTTTGCAAGCAGCTGTTTGGTGTCCTTTGGAAGACAATATCCGCCATATCCAAAAGACGGATTATTATAATGCGTGCCGATACGAGGATCCAGTCCTACTCCTTCAATGATCTGTTTACTGTCAAGCCCTCTTACCTCTGCATAAGTATCCAGTTCATTGAAAAATGCAACACGCATGGCAAGGTAGGTGTTTGCAAACAATTTGACTGCCTCAGCTTCCGTAAGATCGGTAAAGAGTGTCGGGATCTCCTGCTTGATCGCCCCTTCCTGAAGAAGTGCGGCAAATGCATGTGCCTTGTCACGCTGATTCTCCGGCGATCCGACAATAATACGGGAAGGATACAGATTATCATACAGTGCATGTCCTTCTCTTAAAAATTCCGGTGAGAACAGAATATGGTCTGTATGGTATTTTTCACGGATTCCTTTTGTATAGCCGACCGGAACCGTTGATTTAATCACCATCACGGTATCCGGATTCACCTTCTGTATCAGTTCGATCACCGTTTCGATCGAAGATGTGTCGAAATAATTTTTCTTCGGATCGTAGTTCGTCGGGGTTGCAATGATAACAAAATCAGCATCCTTATAAGCTTTTTCTGCATCTGTCGTTGCTGTCAGGTGCAGATCCTCTCTTGCCAGAAATTCTTCGATTTCTCTGTCTACGATCGGTGACTTCCCTTTATTGATCAGATCAATCTTGCTTTGCAGGATATCGACTGCCCACACATCATTGTGCTGGGAGAGCAGCAGGGCATTGGAAAGCCCTACATATCCCGTTCCCGCTACTGCTATTTTCATATTGCTCCCCTCCTTTTAAAGATTCGGGCGAATCACTTTCGGATTATAGCCATGCTCTTTAAGGGCATTGACGATGCGCTCTTTGTGATCCGTTCCAAATGCTTCCAGTGTGATCTTCAGCTCTACGGCTGCATTGCGGTTCGTGCTTACAAACTGATTGTGATCCAGTTTGATGACATTTCCCTGTTCATTTGCAATAACGGTTGCCACACGAACCAGCTCTCCTGCTTTGTCCGGAAGCAGAACAGATACGGTAAAGATACGGTCTCTCTGGATCAGACCTAACTGTACAACAGAAGACATGGTGATCACATCCATGTTTCCGCCGCTTAAGATCGATACCACTTTTTTGTCTTTTACATCCAGATATTTCAGGGCTGCCACGGTCAGAAGTCCGGAGTTTTCTACGATCATCTTGTGGTTTTCAACCATATCAAGGAAGGCAACGATCAGATCATCGTCCTCAATGGTGATGATATCATCGAGGTTTTTCTGCAGATACGGGAACACATTTTTGCCAGGTGTCTTAACAGCCGTGCCGTCTGCGATCGTATTGACATTTGGCAGTGTCACAACTTCTCCTGCCTGAAGGGAAGCTTTCATGCAGGCTGCCCCTGCCGGTTCCACACCGATCACGCGGATGTTCGGGTTGAGCATCTTAGCCAGTGTGGAGACACCGGTTGCCAGTCCGCCTCCTCCGATCGGAACAAGGATATAATCAACCAGCGGCAGTTCTTTGATGATCTCCATTGCGATCGTTCCCTGACCGGTTGCAACAGCCGGATCATCGAACGGATGGATAAAGGTATAGCCTTCTTTTTCTGCCAGTTCCAGTGCATAGGCACAGGCCTCATCATAGACATCTCCATAGAGAACCACTTCTGCACCGTAGCCCTTGGTGCGGTTTACTTTGATCAGCGGTGTGGTCGTCGGCATAACGATCACTGCCTTTGCACCAAACTCTTTTGCTGCATAGGCAACGCCCTGTGCATGGTTTCCTGCGGAGGCTGTGATCAGACCTTTCTGTCTCTCTTCTTCGCTCAGTGTGCTGATTTTATAGTAAGCACCTCTTACTTTATAAGCACCGGTTGTCTGCATATTTTCCGGTTTCAGATAAACTTTGTTTCCTGTCTGCTCACTGAAATATTTACTGTAGATCAGCTTTGTCTCCTGTGTTGCTTTTTTTACGATTTCTGAAGCTTCTTCAAATTTGTCTAATGTAAGCATGTCTTTACTCCTCTTCTTCTGAATCTTTCACATCAAAAAGTGCATTTACGAACTCGTCTGCATCGAATTTCTGCAAATCGTCAATACTCTCTCCCACGCCAATATATTTCACCGGGATACCAAGTTCGGAATGGATGGCAACGGCGATACCGCCTTTGGCTGTTCCATCCAGTTTGGTAAGAATGATTCCGGTAATATCAGCAATCTCAGAAAACTGTCTTGCCTGTGCAAGTGCATTCTGACCGGTTGTACCGTCCAGCACAACCAGTGTCTCACGGTAAGCTTCCGGATATTCCCGGTCGATCACACGGTTGATTTTCCCAAGTTCTGCCATAAGATTCTTTTTATTATGAAGTCGTCCTGCCGTATCGCAGAGCAATACATCTGCATGACGTGCTTTGGATGCCTGGATCGCATCGTATACAACGGCTGCCGGATCCGATCCTTCCTGTCCGGAAATGATCTCCACTCCTGCACGGTGTGCCCATTCAGTCAGCTGTTCTCCGGCTGCCGCACGGAACGTATCGGCTGCCGCCAGAATTACTTTCTTTCCCTGGTCTTTTAATTTTCCTGCCAGTTTTCCGATGCTGGTTGTCTTACCGACACCGTTGACTCCGATCACCAGAACAACGGACTGACGGTTTTCAAACTCGTACGCCGTCTCACCGACATTCATCTGGGCTTTGATGCTGTCGATCAGAAGCTGTTTGCAGGCAGAAGGCTCTTTGATGTGCTGCTCTTTCACCTTCTGTTTCAGATCTTCTATGATCGCGGTTGTCGCATTGATCCCGAGATCTCCCATGATGAGGATTTCTTCGATCTCCTCATAAAAATCCTCATCTATTGCGGAAAATCCGCTGAAAATAGAATCAATACCGGAAACGATATTGTTTCTTGTCTTGGTCAGTCCTTCTACCAGGCGCTTAAAAAATCCTTTTTTCTCACCCATCTTCTTTCCTTTCTCACTGATCCAGTGCCTCTTCGATCAGATTTACCGATACCAGTGCAGAGATTCCTTTTTCCTGCATCGTGATGCCATACAGCCGGTCGGCCGCTGCCATCGTTCCGCGTCTGTGTGTAATAATAATAAATTGTGTATTTTTTGTCAACTTGTGCAGATAATTTGCATAGCGGCTGACATTCGCCTCATCCAGTGCCGCCTCAATCTCATCCAAAAGACAGAACGGGGACGGTTTGAGGTGCTGGATAGCAAAAAGCAGGGCGATCGCCGTTAAGGCCTTCTCGCCTCCGGAGAGCTGCATCATATTCTGCAGTTTTTTGCCCGGCGGCTGAGAGATGATCCGGATGCCTGCCTCCAGAATATCTTCATCATCCACAAGCTCCAGCGTTCCTTTGCCGCCTCCGAACAATTCACAAAAAGCTTTGTCAAATTCCACCTGGATCCTGGCAAAATTCTCCCGGAACTGCTTCCGCATCCCTTCATCCAGCTCCAGAATGATCTCTTCTAAAGCTTTCTCTGCTTTGATGAGATCATCGTGCTGATTCTGAAGAAATCCATGCCGCTGTGACATCTCTTTGTAATCTTCGATCGCATTGACGTTGATGTTGCCCATCTGGCGGATCGCTGCTTTGATCTCCTCGATCCGTTTTCTGGTCTGCTTCTGATCCATGCCGTTTTTGTTCCGGAACGCAGCAGCTTCCGAAGGTGTCACCTGATATTCATCCCAGATCTGACTGATCCGCTCTTCTTTTTGATTTTCAAGCTTTTCCTGCATGGATGCAAGCCGGAAGTTTTCTTTGTCCAGATCTGCGATCTGCCCGGAAAGCTCCTCCCGCCTTGTAAAAAAGGTTTTCTGTGCCGCACTTTTCTCTTCTTTTTGTGCCTGAAGCTTCTGCAGCTGCCTGCCATGATCGCGTCCATGGTCTTTCGTACCTGCAATGCGGCTTTCAATCTGCCGGATCTGTGCTTCTTTTTCTGCAATGACATCCAGACTTTCCCGCTTTTTCTGCCCGATCTCTTTTTCTTCTTCCCTTAGATTTCGGATTTCTTTTTCGATACGTTTGAGATTCTGCCCTGCAAATTCTTCTTTCTGTCCGGCATTTGCAAGCTCCAGATGCAGCTTTTCAATACGGGCGTTCTGCTGCTCCAGTTCCGCCCTCTGGACTTCCTGTTCTTTCTGCCATCCCAGGATCTGTTCCTGCAGCTGTGCTTCTCTTTTTTCAGACTCTTTCACAGCTTCTTCGATCTGTTCTTTTTCCCGGCTGATCTGCTTTAATTCGCCGTCTAACTGGGCAGATTCTTCCTGAAGCCTTGTCAGCTCTTCTTTGGATTCTTCCCGTTTTTCTTCCATCTGGCGGATCTTCATGCGTGCCGTATTCTGAGAAACATAGGCTTTCTGAAGCTTTTCATTCAGAATTACAACTGTTTCGCGATGTTCATTCCTTTTTTTTCGGTTTTCATCGACTTCCAGCTGCAATTCTTTCCATTCTTTTTCCAGTGCCTGTACTTTCTTTTGCAGCTCTTCAACTTCTCTTCTGCGTCCCAGAAGATTGCTGCTGTTGCGGTAGGCACCACCTGTCATGGAACCGCCCGGACTTAAAGACTCTCCTTCCAGCGTAACGATCCGCAGAGAATGGTGATATTTCCTGGCAGCTGCGATCGCATGATCCATATTGTCTGCGACAAGTGTCCTGCCAAGAAGGTATTCCACCAGTGCACGGTATTTCTCTTCTGTCCGGACCAGAGTGCTCGCAACGCCCAAAATCCCCGGCTCTTTCACGGCATCTTTGTTTCCTGCATTTCCTTTTCTTCCGATGGCAGTCAGCGGAAGGAAGGTAGCCCGGCCATATTTGCCACGTTTCAGAAATTCGATCATGCGTTTTGCGGTCTCTTCCCTGTCCGTCACAATATTCTGTATACTGCCGCCAAGTGCCGTCTCGATTGCCGTCTCATAAGAAGATTCTACTTTGATCAGATCGGCTACAACGCCGAGGATCCCCGGATTTTTGTCTTTCTGCTCCATCACCTTCCGGATACTGTTTCCGTATCCATCATAGCGTTCTGTTAAATTGCTCAGTGTCTCAAGCCTTGATTTCTCCCGGTGATAGAAAGACTGTTTCTGTTCCAGTTCCCGGTTCTGCTCTGCCAGTTTCTGCTGGAGCTGTTCAATCTTATCTTCCTGCTCTTTGCTCTTCCGAAGCTGTTTTTCAATCTCTTCCGACACCGTTTCGTAGGCAGTCTGATATTCCTGAAGCGTCTCCTGCCATCTGGCATCTTCGCTGCCGATCCGAAGGAGCTTTCCGGTTACTTCTGCTTTTCGGATCTGCATCTGTTCCTGCATGGTATCGTATCGCTGAACATTTCCTTTCACCGAAGCACGCTGATTCAAAAGTGAAATGATTTCATTTTTCCCGTCCTCGATCTGCATTTCCAGATGGGAGAGCATCGCCGTCGTCGCATCCGCTTCCAGGCGATAGTCCGCTTCCGTTAAAGAAACCTGCTCCTGTTTTTCCTTTGCAAGCAAAAACGCCTGTTCTTCCGCTTTTCTCTGTTTTTCTTTTCTGGAAAGTTCGCTCTCGATCACGCTCTTTCGCTCTTTTAAGCGGACTTCCTGATCCTCCTGTGCCCGGATCTGCTCTTTCAGGACTTCGATCTGACCGGTGAGCTGCTGGTGGAGCAACTGACTTTGCCGCTCCTGTTCCCGGATCTGCTCGATCCGCTCTTCCAGCTCCTCGATCGCTTTTTCTTCTGTTTCATAATGGATGCGGATCGTCTCGTATTCTTTCTTTATATCAGAAAGCTGTTCTTCTGCAATCTTTCGTTTTTCATCCAGATTCGCAAGTTCTGCTTTCCGCTGCTCCATTTCCAGCAGAAATAGATGCAGATCGATCTTTTTTAATTCTTCTTTTTTCTTCAGGTAGATCTTTGCCTGTTCTGCCTGATGCTGAAGCGGAACCAGCTGACGCTGAAGTTCCGAGAGAATATCGTTTACGCGGACAAGGTTCGCTCTTTCATCCTCCAGCTTTTTCACGGCTGCCGCTTTTCTTCGTTTGAACTTGACAATCCCGGCTGCCTCATCAAACAATTCTCTTCGATCTTCCGGTCTGCCGCTTAAGATCTTTTCAATCTGTCCCTGGCCGATGATGGAGTAACCCTCTTTTCCGATACCGGTGTCGTAGAAAATCTCCTGAATATCTTTCAGACGGCAGGAAGTTCCGTTTAAACGATATTCGCTCTCGCCGGAGCGGTAGACGCGGCGGCTGACCGTCACTTCCTCATAATCCACCGGCAGTTTGTGGTCGGCGTTGTCCAGTGTAATCGAAACCGACGCAAAGCCGAGCGGTTTTCGATTTTCCGTACCGGAAAAAATCACATCCTGCATGTTGCTTCCTCGCAGCTGTCTGGCACTCTGCTCACCAAGTACCCAGCGAACCGCATCTCCTACGTTGCTCTTTCCGCTTCCGTTTGGTCCTACGATCCCGGTAATACCATTATGAAATTTAAAATCAATCTTGTTTGCAAATGATTTGAATCCCTGGATCTCAAGACTCTTTAAATACATGTCTCAGGCATTTCCTTTCAGTTTGATAATGGCACGGTAAGCGGCTTCCTGCTCTGCGGCTTTCTTGGTCCTTCCCGTTCCTTCGCCCAGTGTCTTGTCTCCCACTACCAGACTTACCACAAATTTCTTGTCATGATCCGGTCCGATCTCTCCTGTCAGCACATACTCGATCTCTTTGCCTTTATAGTCACTCTGCACGATCTCCTGCAGAATAGTCTTGCTATCATAAAAGAGTTTTTTATGTTCGATATCCTTTAGAATAAATTTATGGATAAACTCCTTTGCACTAGCAAAACCACCATCCAGATAGATAGCTCCTATTACACTCTCCATAGCATCAGATACGATAGAATCCCGGTTTCTTCCGCCTGTCCGCTCTTCTCCCTTGCCAAGGAAAAGATAGCTTCCGAGGCTGATCTCGTGCGTACACAGTGCCAGCGTCGGTTCACATACAATGCTGGCACGGAGTTTTGTCATTTCGCCCTCAGCCATATCCGGGTAATTGTAAAATAAATACTCACTGCTGATGATCTCCAGAACCGCATCGCCAAGAAACTCCAGACGTTCATTGTCTTTGAGTCCTTCGTGCCTGTGTTCGTTTGCATAAGAACTGTGTGTGAGAGCCTGCTTAAACAAGGTCTTATCTTTGAAGGTATAGCCAATCTTTCCTTCCAGCTCTTTTAAATCTTTTGTCTGTTTCATCTTGTTCCTCGCTTTCTGTTTCAGTCGGATATACAGAAGGTGCTGACTTGCAGCACCTTCCCATCTGTCGTTATCGTCAGACCCCTTTTAATTTAATGCACTTTTGATTGCTTCTACTGCATCACCGACAGAAACGATCTTTTCTGCTTCTTCATTTGGAATCTCGATATCGAATTCTTCTTCAATCCCCATGATAATCTGGAAAACATCCAGGGAATCTGCACCAAGTTCATCTACAAAGGTGGTATCCAGCGTAATTTCGTTTGCATCTACGTTTAACACTTCTGCGATGATTTTTGCTAACTTTTCAAATTCCATAATAAAATACCTCTCTTATCCTTTTTGGTCTTCTTTTATAATATTTTCTCTGATTTTCTGATTGATCTCCTGTTTTGTGAACTGGACACACTGAAGGATGGAATTTTTCACTTCCACTGCCTTTGAACTTCCGTGTGTCTTTACGACCAGTCCGTTCAAACCTAAAAGCGGTGCTCCGCCATACTGGCTGGCATCAAAAGATTTGAGCGTTTCTTTCAATGCAGGTTTTACCAGTAATGCACCGATTTTGGAACGCAGGCTTGTCATCATGCCCTGCTTGACTTTACTGATCAGAGTTGCACCGACACCTTCGTAAAGTTTCAGGATCACGTTTCCCACGAACGCCTCACAGACGATCACATCGCACACTCCCTGCGGAATGTCGCGTGCCTCCACACTTCCGATAAAATTGAGCTCTTTGCATTCTTTGAGCAATGGAAACGTCTCTTTTACAAGTGCATTGCCCTTTTCCTCTTCCGCACCGATGTTGACCAGCCCGACTCTCGGATTTTTGACTCCCATAACATTTTCCATGTAGATGGAACCGATCTTTGCAAACTGCACCAGATGGGAAGGTCTGGCATCCACGTTTGCCCCACAGTCGATCAGGAGAGAAACTCCGTTCTTTGTCGGAATAAGCGGTGCCAGCGGCGGTCTTTCAATTCCTTTGATCCTGCCAACGATCACCTGACCTCCTACAAGGATTGCTCCGCTGCTTCCTGCAGAAACAAACGCATCTGCTTCTTTCTGCTTGACCATATTCATACCTTTTACGATCGAAGAATCTTTTTTCCTGCGAATTGCCATGACAGGCGGTTCGGCCGTTTCGATCACTTCTTCGGTATGCACGATCTCCAGCCTTTCTTTTGGAAAGGTGTATTTTGAAAGCTCGGCTTCGATCACCGGCTTTCTTCCCGTCAGGTAGATAAAAATATCTTCTCTGGCGTTCAGTGCTTCTACGGCACCTTTGACGATTTCTCCGGGTGCGTTGTCTCCGCCCATGGCATCTACAACCACCCTGACCATATCCTGCATAGTTTTTCCTCCTGTTGCAATTCCTAATATACTAGAGTGCGATATAAAAATCAACCTAAAATTTTTGCAGATCCTTTCATAAAAAATCAGGGACCAAACAACATCAAATTGTTCAATCCCTGATTCTATAGCATTTATGCAATTAGTCTTCAACTGCAACGATTTCTTTTTTGTTATATGTTCCGCAGTTTTTGCAAACTCTGTGAGACATCATCAGTTCACCACATTTGCTGCATTTTACCAGATTCGGAGCAGTCATTTTCCAGTTTGCTCTTCTCTTGTCTCTTCTTCCTTTGGAAGATTTATTCTTTGGACAGATTGACATGGCTTACACCTCCTTAAATTTATTGAAGATATCACGGATCTGTGCCATTCTGGGATCTAAATCTGTATGATCACAGTCGCAGGTCCCATGATTCAGATTCTTACCGCATATACTGCAGATTCCTTTACAGTCCTCTTTGCACAGCACACGAAGCGGCCAGTTCACCAGAATCTCGCTGTAGACCAGCTCATCCACATCCAGGTCATATCCATGTATATACGCGCATTCATCGAGCGCTTCCCGTCGTTCTTCTTCGGTAAGGTTCATGTCAATTTTCTTCTCAAAATCAAGCTCAAACTCTACCGGAACTTCCTCCAGGCAACGTCCGCAGGGAATCAGAATCGTAAGATCCATCCTGCCCTGTATTAACAGATTCCGCTTTCCTTTGTTCGTAAGAACCAGTGAAACCGGAGTCTTTCGGGTAATCGGATACTTGCCGAGCTTCATCTCAAATGTATCCGGACCGAAGTCTGCATCTACCCGCAGTATCTTTCCATCGTCTTTCAGTACATCGTTTAAAGCGATCTGCATAATATCCTCCTATCCACGCCTAAACTATTATATCCGTGCATCTGGCATTTGTCAACCCATTTTTTTGTTTCAGGTCGAACGCATGTAAGACCCGGCACGCGATCCTGTCAGTCCAGGCAATAAGAAACTGCCGCAAATCTCTTTGCAGCAGTTTCTTCTATTAAAAATATAAGATGATGTGGGTGTCAAAAATAAATTTTGCCACTCATTGATGTATACGAATTATTCCGTACTCCCACAATTATACCAGAGCAACGGTCTCGCGGCAGATAGCCAGCTCTTCGTTTGTCGGGATAACTGCTACTTTTACTTTGGAGTCAGCAGCAGAGATCACGCAGTTGTCACCGCTCTTTGCATTTGCTTCTGCATCCAGAGTGATGCCAAGGTAACCCAGATAGCTGCAGATTTTTTCACGTACAAGACCTACGTTCTCTCCGATACCTGCTGTAAATGCGATCGCATCTACACCATTCATAGCTGCTACATAAGAACCAACATATTTTGCCACGCGATAGCAGAATACTTCGATTGCTGCGATCGCACGTTTGTTGCCTTCTTTTGCACCTGCTGTCAGGTCACGGAAATCACTTGACAGTCCGGAAATACCTTCCAGACCGGATTTTTTATTCAGAACGTTCATAACGCCTGCGATGTCCAGGTCTTCTTTCTTTGCAATGTATTCCATGATCGCCGGATCGATATCACCGGAACGTGTACCCATTACCAGACCTTCCAGCGGAGTCAGACCCATGGAAGTATCTACGCACTTGCCGTCTTTTACGGCACTGATGGATGCACCGTTTCCAAGGTGGCATACGATGATCTTGGAGTTTTCCAGATCCATACCGAGGAATCTTGCTGTTTCTTTGGATACAAAGCTGTGAGAGGTTCCGTGGAAACCATATCTTCTCACTTTGTAGTTCTCATAATATTCATATGGCAGACCATACAGATATGCTTTTTCCGGCATAGTCTGATGGAAAGCGGTATCAAATACAGCTACCATCGGTACGCCCGGCATCAGCTCTTTACATGCATTGATACCGATCAGGTTTGCCGGGTTGTGCAGCGGTGCAAGGTCGTTACACTGTGCAACTGCTTCCAGAACCTCGTCTGTGATCACAACGGAAGAAGCAAATTTCTCGCCGCCGTGTACGATACGGTGACCGACTGCATTTACTTCTGACAGGCTCTTGATCGCACCTGTTTTGTCGTTTACCAGTGCATCCAGCACCATCTGGATCGCTTCTTTATGTGTTGGCATGGCTGCCTCTGTGATCTCCTTGTCGCATCCGGCTTTCTGGTAAACCAGTCTTCCGTCAATACCGATTCTCTCGCAGAGACCTTTTGCCAGAACATCTTCTGTATCCGAATTGATCAGCTGATACTTCAGAGATGAACTTCCGCAGTTGATAACTAATACGTTCATTTTAACATCCTCCTGATATGTAAATCTTATTATTTAGCCAGACACTGTACGGCTGTGATCGCTACAACACCTACGATGTCTTCTGCAGAACATCCTCTGGACAGGTCATTGACCGGTGCTGCGATACCCTGTGTGATTGGTCCGTAAGCTTCTGCTTTTGCCAGTCTCTGTGTCAGTTTGTATCCGATGTTTCCTGCATCCAGATCCGGGAAGATCAGTACGTTTGCTTTACCTGCGATGTCGCTGCCCGGTGCTTTGGAAGCTCCTACGCTCGGAACGATTGCTGCATCCAGCTGGAACTCTCCGTCCAGTTTCAGATCCGGATACTGCTCTTTTGCAAGTCTGGTAGCTTCTACGACTTTATCAACATCTGCATGTTTTGCACTGCCTTTTGTAGAATGAGAAAGCATTGCTACGATCGGCTCTTTCTCTACCAGCAGTTCGAAAGAATCTGCAGAAGATCCTGCGATTGCAGCCAGTTCTTCCGGATTCGGGTTCTGGTTCAGACCGGAATCTGCAAAGATAAAGGTACCGTCTGCACCGTATTCGCAATTCGGAACGACCATCAGGAAGAATGCGGATACCAGTTTTGTACCTGGTTTTGTTTTCAGGATCTGCAGACATGGACGCAGTGTATCAGCGGTAGAATGGCATGCTCCGGATACCATACCGTCTGCATCGCCCATTTTTACCATCATTACGCCATAGTACAGATACTGGTTTAACAGGATTTCTTTTGCCTGTTCCGGTGTCATGCCTTTTTTCTGACGCAGCTCAACCAGCTTGTCGATGTAAGCCTGTGTTCTGTCGGAAGTAGCCGGGTCAACAACTACGGCTCCTGTCAGATCCAGTCCTTCACTTCCTTTTTTCACTGCTTCTTCGCTTCCGACCAGAATGATCTTTGCGATTCCCTCTTTCAGGATCTGTGCTGCTGCTTCATATGTTCTGCGATCCTCGGTTTCCGGTAATACGATCGTTTTGTTTGCTGCTTTTGCTCTTTCTTTGATTACGTCAATAAATCCCATGATTTCTGACTCCTTTCAGTATAATTCATTTCCATTCACAGTCTGTAATTTCACTGTGCCTGACTGTCCGTTTCGTTACAGACTGCGTTTGCTTTCATTATATCGCCTGATTGTGGTATTTTCAACCAGAAATATGTATCTTTTTACAAACAAACCCTGATCCTCCCCCTCTTTGCCATAAAATTTTCACAAATATTGTCTTACCATTGTTTTTTTATCTCTTTACCTCTGTACTGCTTCATGCTATAGTTAGCAATCATAAGTCCAAGGAGCGATGTTACCATGAAAACCATCAGCATTATTGCCGAATACAACCCTTTCCACAACGGCCATGCCTGGCAGATCGCGGAGGCGAAACGCCGTACCAGTGCAGACTTTGCCCTGATCGTGATGTCCGGAGATTTTGTCCAGAGAGGCGAACCTGCCGTTCTTGATAAATTTTCCCGCACCAGGATGGCTCTGCTTGGCGGAGCAGACCTCGTACTCGAGCTTCCGGTCCGCTATGCAGCCGGCAGTGCCGAATATTTTGCGAGGGGTGCCTGCTCACTTCTTGCCTCCCTGAATGTAACCGATACACTCTGTTTTGGATGTGAAACGGAAGATCCGGCTGCTTTTTCGGCTCTTTCTTCTCTTCTTGCAGACGAACCGGAAGCTTTCAGGCGATATCTCAGATCGTATCTTGCCGCCGGAAATTCATATCCGAAGGCACGGCTTCTGGCCCTTGAATCCTGTTTCTTTCCGGACTCTTCTCAAAGCTCTCCCGGATACGACTCACATTTTGCTTCTGACGCTGATCCTTTGAGTCCTCCGGGCAATCCTTTCTCTTTCAAAACAGCCACCGAGCTTCTTTCTTTCCCGAATAATACGCTCGGGCTCGAATACCTGATTGCCTGCAGACGTCTGAAGGCTTCCTTTGATTTTCTGCCGGTCAAACGTCAGGGGGCTTCGTATCACAGTTCTCTGCCCCAGGGAAATTTTGCTTCCGCCACAGCGATCCGCAAAAATCCGGCTCTTGCCTGCGGATATATGCCGGATGTCTGCCGGGAATTATATGAACATGCTGTTTCAGGTCAGATGCTTCATTCTATTGATGATTACTCAGACCTTCTACACTATGCTCTTCTGATGCAGAAGGATTATACTGCTTTTCTGGACGTAAATGCAGACCTCTCGGACCGCATCCGCAAGCTGCTGCCACAGTACAAGTCTTTTTCTTCGTTTGTAAGCCTGTTAAAAACAAAACAGGTCACCGAGGCACGCATCCGCCGCAGTCTGCTGCATATTCTGCTTGGTATTCGAAAAAAAGAACGGCCGGAAGATCGTTTTGCCGGTCTTTCTTATGCAAGAGTTCTCGGCTTTCGCCAGAGTGCATTGCCGCTTTTCAGGGAGATCAAAAAAAGAAGCTCCATCCCACTGCTGACAAAAGCCGCAGATGCGAAAAAGCTTCTTTTACCATCCGAACTGGATGAATTTCTGTTAAATGTGCGTGCCAGCGACCTCTATCACATCACCGACCCCGGCGGCGGCTACAATGAATACCGCACGCAGATCATCCGTATTTAAACGCGATATATTCTTGCATTTATCATGTACTTTTTAACTGTGCAGTATCACGAATCATATGATATTCTGCTTTTTGCTCACTCGATCAGGCTACTTTTCTGCCATTTTCCGCTTAAGTAGCGTACAAAACCGATTGCAAAGCCGATGCCCCAGCCAATCGGGATCGACCACCAGATAGCCTTTGCGCCGAGCATCCCGGACATGCTGTAAGCAAGGATCACACGGGAGCTTAAGTTGATCAGCGTTACCATCAAAAACCAGAGGATGTCTCCTGCTCCCCGCAGTACGCCGGTACAGGTATTCATGATACCCATCAGTGCATAGAACAGGCCGACCACACGCAGGTATTCGATGCCGGTGGCAATCGCCGCCTGATTGGAACTGCTGTCCATGAACAGCCCGACAAACACCTTTGCATATACAAGAAGGATCCCTGTCACGATCACACCGATCACGGCACTCATCAGAAGTCCGGCACGAAATCCTTCTTTTACCCGCTCCGGTTTCTTACCGCCGATGTTCTGAGCGGTAAACGTTGAGACGGCATTGCCCACGTTTACCATCGGCAGGATTGCAATGCTGTCAATCTTCGTTGCCGCTGCATAGCCTGCCATCACGGCTTCCCCGTAACCATTGACCAGTCGCTGTACCAGAAAAATCCCGATTGACACCATCGACTGCTGGAGCATGGACGGAACTGCCACATTGCAGACAATCTCCAGGATATGCAGATCAAAAATTCTGCTCTTTTGCTGTGTTTTCATTTTCTTCATGCGGGTACAAAGCCACAGAAACGAAACAACAACTGAAATTGCCTGAGAAATATCAGTGGCCAGTGCAGCTCCGGCTACGCCCATCTTCAGTTTTGTCACAAAATACAGATCCAATACGATGTTGCAGACGGATGACAATGCCAGAAATACCAAGGGGGACTTTGAATCCCCGATCGCATTGAACGATGCCGTCAGCATGTTGTAGAGGAAAAGAAAGACAAGGCCGCAGAAATAAATTTTCAGATAAAGAGATGCATCTGAAAAGATTTTCTGCGGAGTCTGCATAAACCGCAGGATCGCGTCCGTCCCGAAAATCCCGACCAGCATCAGGCACAGTGCGATCACAAAAGAGGCCAAAAGCACCGTCTGGATCGCTGTTTTCATTTCTCCATACCGTTTTGCCCCAAAATACTGGGAGATCACGACCGAAGAGCCGATGCTCAGTCCCGTGGCGATCGCCACAAAGAGAAACGTAATCGAAGAAGATGCACCGACGGCTGCCAGTGCATCTGCTCCCACATAATTTCCCACAATGATAGAATCAATAATATTATAAAGCTGCTGAAAAAGATTTCCGAGTACCATCGGCACTGCAAAGAAAAACAGTGTCTTCCCCGGATTTCCTTTTGTCATATCCTTTGCCATAACTCCACCTTGTGCTTTCCGGTTTAGTTCTTGAAGCTGTGGATCGGTGCCGGGATACGTCCCTTGCGGGATACAAATGCTTCACAGGAGAAGGAATTGACCGGCATAACCGGAGCATATCCGAGCAGTCCGCCAAATTCTACCATATCTCCAACATCTTTTCCGATGACCGGAATCACACGCACTGCCGTTGTTTTCTGGTTGACCATACCGATCGCCATCTCATCAGCGATAATACCGGAGATGGTCGCTTCGCTTGTCTTGCCCGGAATGGCGATCATGTCAAGACCAACGGAGCATACACAAGTCATTGCTTCCAGTTTTTCCAGTGTCAGTGCACCGGCTTCTACCGCATTGATCATACCCTGGTCTTCGCTGACCGGAATAAAGGCTCCGCTTAAGCCGCCGACATAAGAAGATGCCATGACACCACCCTTTTTCACCTGATCGTTCAGAAGTGCCAGTGCTGCCGTCGTGCCAGGTGCTCCTGCATGTTCCAGACCGATCTCGCAGAGAATATCTGCAACGCTGTCTCCGATCGCCGGAGTCGGTGCCAGAGAAAGATCGATGATGCCAAACGGAATACCAAGTCTTCTGGACGCTTCCTGTGCAACCAGCTGGCCTACTCGCGTAACCTTGAACGCCGTTTTTTTGATCGTCTCGCACAATACTTCAAAACTCTCACCGCGTACCTGCTCCAGGGCAGTCTTTACAACGCCAGGACCGCTGACACCGACGTTGATGATCGCATCTGCCTCGGTCACGCCGTGGAATGCTCCTGCCATAAACGGGTTGTCATCCGGTGCATTGCAGAATACAACCAGCTTTGCACAGCCAAGAGAATCCTGCTCTCTTGTATATTCTGCTGCCTGTTTTACGATCTTGCCCATCAGGCGTACCGCATCCATGTTGATACCGCATTTTGTGGAGCCGACGTTGACGGAACTGCAGACACGCTCTGTAACAGAGAGTGCTTCCGGAATGGAGCGAATCAGATTCTCATCGCTCTTTGTCATGCCCTTTGATACCAGTGCGGAGTAGCCGCCGATAAAGTTGACGCCAACCTCTTTTGCGGCACGGTCCAGTGTTTTTGCAATGCTCACATAATCTTCGGGACATTTGCATGCCTTACCGCCAACGAAAGCGATCGGTGTGATGGAGATTCGCTTGTTGACGATCGGGATCCCATATTCTCTTTCAATCTGCTGACCGGTTGCTACCAGATCCTTCGCAACGGTTGTGATCTTACGGTAAATATTTTCATTTAATACTTCCAGGTCTGCATCGACACAATCCAGCAGGCTGATACCGAGCGTAATGGTACGAACATCCAGATTTTCCTGAGTGATCATCTTATTTGTCTCGTTTACTTCAAACATATTAATCATAATCGCTGTCCTCTTTCCGTCACGGTTTAAATACGATGCATCTTGTTAAAAATATCTTCGTGCTGGCAGCGGATGGTCAGTCCCATCTCATTTCCAAGCTCTTCCAGCCCTTTTGCCAGATCTGCAAATGGTTTTTCTGACTGGTTTGCATCGGTGATCATCATCATATTGAAAAATCCCTGCACGATCGTCTGTGAAATATCCAGGATATTTACGTTATTCTCTGCCAGATACGTGCAGACTTTTGCGATGATACCTACGGTGTCTTTTCCTACTACGGTTATAACGGTACGTTTCATTTTATCTTCCTTTCTGTCTGATATGCAGACTCCGCCCGCCCTTTAAAGGGCATAGAGCGGTGATATATGATCCCTCGCTGCCACTGCGATTGGAAAATCGCCGGCCTTGTAAGGATTATCACCCAATGTAACTTCCGCACATACGGTCTCGTAAGCCAGTGCCTCGTAATTATTCTCCCTGCTTAAATGTCCAAGCAGAATGGTTTTGATCCTGTCATTTAAAATCTCACAGAGCAGACGGCCTGCATTTTCATTTGACAGGTGCCCTCTGTTCCCGAGGATCCTCTGTTTCAGATAGTAGGGATAGCTGCCAACCTGCAGCATATGTATATCGTGGTTGGATTCGAGCAGCACGCCGTCAAGATCTTTCAGATGAGAAACAATCTTCTCATCGTAATAACCAAGATCCGTCACAACGGCAACCGATTTCTCCCCATTGTCCAGACGATAGGCAACCGGCTCGGCGGCATCGTGCGATATGGCAAACGGTTCCACCTCCAGATCTTCGATCTGAAATTTCCCATCTGCCCGGATCGTATGGAACAAATCTTCATCAATCTGACCAAGGCTGGTACTGTTTCTGATCCCGTCGATCGTACCTGCTGTCGCATAGATTGGGATATGATACTTTCTGGACATCACGCCCAGCCCTTTGATGTGATCCGAATGTTCGTGTGTGATCAGGATCCCCTTCAGCTCTTCCGGCTTCCGGTCGATCTCATGCAGTCCGTCCACGATCCTTTTTCTGCTGATCCCGGTATCGATCAGCACAGAAGTCTGATCAGAACCCACATAAATGCAGTTTCCGCTGCTTCCGCTTGCTATACTACAAAAATCCATGTTCTTTTAATCCCCTGTCCATTTGTTCAAATGTATTTTCTACAAAATCGCTGCTGTTGTCAACCACAAATTGACAGGACTTTCGAAATACGCTGTCTTTTTGCTGATTTTTCAAAATATCATCTATTTTGCGGTCACTGTAACCACGGCTCTGTTTCAGACGTACGCGACGTGCCGCATCGTCCACATAAATATACCAGATCTCATCACAGATCTCGTCGTAATGTTCTTCCAGCAAAAGAGCTGCCTCCACGACCACAAACGGCACACATGCCTTTTGTTTTTCCAGATAAACGGCAGTTCGAATGTATTCTTTCACTGCCGGATGAACGATCGCATTTAACATGGCAAGCTTTTCCTGATCTGCAAACACGATCGCACCCAGTTTTTTCCGGTCGATCTTCTGATCTGCCGCCAGGATCTGCTCTCCAAACAAAGAACAGATCTGCTTATAGCAGGAAGTATCCGGCTCCATCACCAGATGGCCGACCTGATCAGCCTGGATGACTTTTGCCCTGTATTTCTCCTCCAGATAGGCAAGGATCGTACTTTTCCCTGCCCCTACCTGTCCGGTAATCCCAAGTACTTTCATATATTTATAACCTGCTTTCTGCACTTTTTGCAATCTCCGGTCTATTTTGCCTCGTACCAGTTCTCTCCGGTATGCATATCGATCTCCAGGCAAACCTTTAAATTCGCCGCACCGTGCATCTCCTCTGCAAGGATCTGTTTTACCATATCCAGCTCCTCTTTTGCCGCCTCCACAAGCAGTTCATCGTGCACCTGAAGGATCAGTCTGGATCTGAAATGTTCTGCTTTCAGCCGCTCATTGACACGGATCATGGCAATCTTGATGATATCTGCCGCCGTACCCTGGATCGGTGAATTCATCGCCACACGCTCCCCGAAAGAACGCTGCATAAAATTTGAAGAAGAAAGCTCCGGAACCGGTCTTCTTCTGCCAAACAGTGTCGTGACATAGCCTTTTTCTTTTGCATCCGCCACACTCTGATCCAGAAACTGTTTGATGCCCGGATACGTCTCAAAATATTTCTCAATATATTCTGCGGCTTCTTTTCTGGAGATGCTCAAGTCCTGACTTAAGCCAAAGGAGCTGATGCCGTAGACAATGCCGAAATTAACTGCCTTGGCATTTCTTCTCTGCAAAGGTGTCACTTCATCAAACGGCACATGGAACACCTGTGAGGCCGTGATCCGGTGGATGTCCTGAGCTTCCCGGTAAGCTTCAATCAGCCTTTCATCCCCGGAAATGTGTGCCAGCACACGCAGCTCGATCTGGGAGTAGTCGGCATCCACAAAGACAAATCCATCTTCCGGAATAAAGACTTTGCGGATCATTCTGCCAAGTTCCATACGGATCGGGATGTTCTGAAGGTTCGGCTCCGTGCTGCTGATGCGTCCCGTTGCCGTGATCGTCTGATGGAACTTGCTGTGAATCCTTCCGTCTGCCGCAATGTAACCTGCCAGTCCGTCCGCGTAGGTGGATTTGAGCTTTGCAAGCTGACGGTACTCCAGAATATGGGACACGATCGGTGCCTCCGGTGCCAGTTTCTCCAGCACGTCGGCCGCGGTCGAGTAGCCGGTCTTCGTTTTCTTTCCATATGGAAGTTGCAGTTTTTCAAACAAAATCACACCTAGCTGCTTCGGAGAATTGATATTGAAGGTCTCTCCAGCCAGATCGTAGATCGTCGTTTCCAGTTCTTTGATCCGTCCGGACAACTGCTCCCCATACTGCTTTAACGCCTCTCCATCTGCCTTTATACCGGCTTTTTCCATGTCGTAAAGCGTATAGACCAGCGGCATCTCAATCTCCTTAAACAGATCCCACATACCGTTCTCTTTTAACTTTTCTTCCAGTTTTGCTTTTCCTTCCAAGCAGGTGTACGTGCCGTAGCAGGCTGCATTTTTCACTCCTTTCTCATCTTCCGATCCAAAATCTTCTTTTCCAAGCAGCTCCTGCACGGACGGAACCAGAAGATCCAGACATTCTTTTGCAATGTCCTCGTACGCATAGGTATCTTTGAGTGGATTTAAAAGATACATGGCGATCGCTGCATCAAAGAGATTTTTCTTCTCCACGTGCAGATACGAAAGCTGCTCTTTGACGTTCATCGTGACAGCCGCATCCGCTTTTTCCAGCACTTCCGTCATTTTTTCACAGAGATACTGACCGGTCACAAAACCCTGTGCCGGTATATAATAAATCTTTTCTTTCTCCCAGCCAAGAGAAATACCTTTTACTTCTCCTTTGTGAGAAATGACAGAAAAGCTCACGAGTGCTGCCCCTGCTGCCTGTGCAAACACGTCTTCCGCCTCACCAAAATCTTCCACTGCGTAAAAATACTGTTCTATCTTCTGATCCGGTGCATCACACTGAAATCTTCCCAGCAGATTCTTAAACTCCAGCTTTTTGAACAGGGCAAAGGCTTCCGGCGTGTACAGATCGGTAAGTCTCGCATCCTCCAGCACAAAATCAATCGGGCTGTCGGTATCAATTGTCGCCAGTTTTTTGCTGAGGACTGCCAGATCATAGTGCTCCAGAAAAGCATTTTTCGCCTTGGTCGGCTTGATCTCCTCCACATGGGCACAGGCATTCTCGATCGTGCCATACGCCACGACCAGTTTGGTCGCCGTCTTTTCACCGACTCCCGGAAGTCCCGGAATATTGTCCGAGGCATCACCCATCATCGCCTTCAGCTCAATGATCTGCGGCGGTGTCACCTGATACTTCTCCAGCACTTCTTTTGCATGGTAATCCTCGATCTCCGTGCCAGTCCGCTTCGTCTTTGGTATGCGGATCATGATGTGCTCTGTTGCAAGCTGCAAAAGATCCCGGTCACCGGAGACCACAGAAACATCCAGACCTTTCTTTTCCATCCGCTTTGCCACCGTTCCAAGCAGGTCATCCGCCTCATAGCCTTCTTTCATCAGAAGCGGTACACCCATCGCCGTCAGCACTTCTTTCATGACCGGCACCTGCTCGTGGAGCTGCGGCGGCTGCGGCTTTCTCGTCCCTTTGTAAGCATCATACATTTTATGGCGAAAGGTCGGTGCTTTCAGGTCAAAAGCAACCGCCAGATACTGCGGCTGTTCTTCCGCAAGGATTTTAAATAAAATATTTAAAAAACCATAGACCGCATTTGTATGCAGCCCTTCCGAGTTGGTCAGCTCCGGCACTCCGTAAAATGCCCGGTTCAAAATACTGTGTCCGTCGATCAAAACGAGTTTCTCTCTCAATGTTCCAGTCCTCTTTTCTGTTCTTTCACTTTTCTGTCGTTTTTTCAGTCTGCTTCTTTTTCTTCTTTTTTGATTTCTTTGATTTTTTCTTGTTTTTCTTCTTTTTCCTGTTTTTCGACTGCTTCTTTTCTGTCTGTTTCTGCGTTGTTGTTTCATTTTCTGTCGAAGCAGTGTCTGTTTTTATCAGAGGATTCTTTGTTTCGCTTTCTGTTTCACCCGGCTTATACTCTGTCTCTGCCTGCCTTCTGTCTTCTCTGTGTATGGATAAAAACTGACAGATCGGATTGTGTTCCATGGTTCCGTTCTGCCACAGATCTGCCTGTGTCATTAGAATCACAACCAGAAGCAGCTCCGCCAGTACCATGAGCCCAATGCGGTAGATCCTGGAAACTTTTGTCCTCCATATATAAAAACGGCTTTCTTCCAGACGGTTCTGCAGTGCCTTTTTGACATTATACACCTGATCCGCCTCATCTTCATCCAGACGGGCTATAGTATAATGTACGGTATAGTATATTTCCAGCTCCTCATAACATTCCTCACAGCTATCCACATGTTCCAGAAAGTCTTCCAGATCTTTGTCATTGAGTTTTCTCATAATATAAGCTGTTACCAATGACTGGGCTTTTTTACAATCCATCGTGATCCCCCGCTGTCTTTTCCTTTGTTTTTCGTTCCCCCTCAGTATATCCTATCTCCGTTCGGGTGTAAAGTAAAAGAAAACACGCAAAAAACGCTTGCAATACCAGAATATTTATGGTAAACTAAATATCGGTTTTGAGATTTTGCCGGTGTGGCGGAATTGGCAGACGCACTTGACTCAAAATCAAGCGGTTTAACAGCCGTGCCGGTTCGAGTCCGGCCACCGGCATGAAAAAAGTCCTGAAGAACATTCAGGACTTTTTTTAATCGGATCTGCCACTGATACAAGCCTGTAGTGCACCGCCTGCTAAGACGGGATTCATCTCACATTTGATATACAGTCACCTGAAAGATCCAGTAGATCAGTCCCAGCACCCAGCTCGAGAAGATCCCATACAGGATCACAGGTCCTGCAATCGTAAAGATCTTGCATCCGATCCCGAAAACCTGCCCTTCTTTCTGATATTCGATCGCAGAAGCTGCCACCGAATTGGCAAATCCAGTGATTGGCACCAGCGTTCCTGCTCCGCCGAACTTTGCAAGTTTCGGATAAATATTCAGACCGGTAAGTATCACACTGACAAAAATCAGGATCAGGGAACACCAGCTCGCTGCAATGTCTTTTTCCAGTCCGAGCATATCCCCATAATTTAAGATTGCCTGTCCGATCACGCAGATCACGCCGCCTGTCACAAACGCTTTGAGCATATTCAACGGCAGACTGTGCACCGGTGTCACCTGTTTGACATAATCATTGTATTTCTGATTTCTCTGTTCTTTTAACACATCTTTCATGTTCTTAACATTCCTTCCTGCCGTCTGCTTTCTACATGCCCCAACGCCTGTAAAAATGGTACAGACTGCCCGCCGTTTTTCCGGCTGCGATCGCGATCACAATCAGACTGTAACCTTTTGTAATGCCGATCCTTCTGGCAAAGATGGGAAAAATATTGACAATTTCTGCCAGTGCCAGGATCCATCCACCAACAAAAATCCCAAACAGCACACCCATCAGCACAAGACCAAAAATTCCCAGTGGAATCCGGATCTGATGCACCGTCAGAAGATTTCCGAAAATGGCTCCTGCAAGTATCGCTGTCTCATATCCTTTCACATGCTTTGCCGTATGTGTGATCCCGACAAACCGCGTGATGATCCCAAGTCCCACCATCAGGGCGATCACACCGCCTGCTATGACAAAACCTCCGGAGAGTCCCACGACTGCCGGAATGATCTGTTTTTCCGCCATATCATCCACCCGCCTTTTTCTGCTGATTTGTGTTTTTCTGTTTTTTCGGGTCACGGGTGCTTCGCTCGATCAGCGTCGTGTCGATCTCATCTTCGTAAGTACGCATCTCCACTTCTAGAGGTGTCGGATCTGCCGTGATCTTTCTGCCGCCAAAATGGTTGAAAAAGAGCAGTATCCCAAGCCCCAGCCCAATCGAGTACGAGAACTCCATAACCGTAAAACCACTGGACGGTGTGCCCGTAAACTGCTGATAGATCTGAGCAAACAGCTTTGGAATGTCCACATCGTTGTTAAACGTCATGATCGTAAAAGCCGCCCCAAAAAACGACAGTGCCGCGACAAATATGGTTTTTGCGTAACTGAGCACACGCCCCGGCTGTTTTTCCGCTTCATACGTCACAAGGAAATCATACTCTCCGATGTTGTTAATCTCAAGCCCGGAAACTTCTTCCTGGATCCGTTCAATCAGCTCCATGACCGACATCGTATGCCGCCCCGGTTTCCCGTTTGTCGCCTGCGGCACTTTGATGGTTTTCACAAGATTTTCTGTCTGTTTATCTGTACAGAGAATCTGTGCTAGATCACCAATCGTTACTTTTTTGTCATGTACCTGCACATTTCGATCCACTTTCAGATAAAGTGTCTCACCGCCTGCCTGCTTCATATCGTAGCCTCCAGCTGTATTTTTCTTTCTTCTGTAGTATCTCCTTTGTTTTGTTTTTTATTCCCGGTTATCATCCCTTTCTTTTTCCCAGAATCCGCCTTTACAGCCGTTCCCTCAGTTTCCCCAGAATCTTCTTTTCCATCCTGGAAACCTGCACCTGTGTCATATCCAGTTGTTTTGCGACCTGCACCTGCGTCAGGTCTTCAAAATAGCGAAGCCGCAGAAGATCACGTTCTTTTTCTTCCAGCGTACCAAGAAGACTGTTTAAAAGCATATGATCCAGAAGTTCTTCTGAGGCATCTTTTTCTTCTTTTATACCGTCCATCAGAGAAATGGCATTTCCGTCCCCCTGGTAAATGGTCTTGTGCAGCGATTCTACCTCGCTTGCAGACTCCATCGCCATCACGATCTCTTCTCTTGTCGCCCCGATCTCTTCTGAAACTTCTTCCAGGGTTGGTTCCCTCCCGTAATCCTTTTCCAGCTTTTCTCTTGTCATGCACACTTTTACCGCCATCTCTTTTAAAGAGCGGCTGACCTTGATCATCCCGTCGTCCCGCAGAAACCGTTTGATCTCTCCTGCGATCATCGGAACTGCATACGTCGAAAATCTGACATCATAGGAAAGGTCAAATTTATCGATTGCTTTTAACAGTCCAATGCTTCCAATCTGTATCAGATCTTCCATCTCACATCCTCTGCCGTTAAAACGCCTCGCGACGGTATAGACAAGTCCCATATTCTGCTGTGCGAGTATATTCCTTGCATCTTTGTCCCCCTTGTGAGAACGTTCGATCAATGCAAGGGTTTGTTCCATCCGATCTCCTTTCGCATGGAAACCGTGGTTCCATGTCCAGGTGTGGATTCGACATGCACTTCATCCATAAAAGCTTCCATAAAGGCAAATCCCATACCGGAACGTTCCATCTCCGGTCTGGTCGTAAACAGTGGTTCCATGGCTTTTTCAATGTCCGGGATGCCGCATCCGGTATCTTTGACCGACAGGCAGAGGGCATTTCCTTCGATATGACAGGATACCGTTATTTTCTCCACCTTTCCGTCATATGCATGTACGATACAGTTTGTGACTGCTTCTGAAACTGCTGTCTTTACATCCGCCACCTCTTCCAGCGTCGGATTGAGCTGTGTCATAAAAGCGGAAACTGCCACGCGGATAAACCCTTCGTTGCAGGAGCGACTGTCAAACTCTATCTTCATTTCGTTTTCATACCCCATGTCTGTTCCCTCCATACATCGCCCCGGTTGTCTGTGGGGTATCCTCGTAAATCCCGACAATTTTATAGATTCCGGAAAGCAGCAGGATCCTGCGTACCCTCTGGTTTACATGAATTGCCGTCACCTTTCCTCCAAGCGACTGCATCAATTTATAGCGACCCATGATCATGCCGATCCCGGCACTGTCCATAAACACCGTCTCCCTAAAATCAAAGATCACCTGTTTGACTCTCCGGCTTCCCATCAGCTGATCTGCCTCCCGGCGTATTTTCTCTGCACCGTGATGATCCAGCTCTTCCGGAACAAAAATGATCATGTCGCTCCCTCTCATTTTCACAAAATCCTGCATCTTTCTGATATCCCCCAATCTTTTCCGTATACTGTTGCTTCAAGTCGAACGCACGTGAGACTTGGCACGCGATTTTGGTCAGCTTTGCTGACATTTACCCAACAGAATCGCTGTGCATCCTCGCGGAGCGTTTATCTTAGTCGGAGATTGCACTTCCACTAAGACAAATTTGTTGCTCGCCACTTATAGGAAGTCTTCTCCGACTAAGATAAAAAAAGAAGCCCTCACCGATCTTTTTCGATCTGTGTAAGCTTCTCTTTTGTATTTCATATTTTCTTATTCGATGCCAAACATGTTGTTGATATCCGCAGTACCGTTATCGCCTGCGGTATCGTTGCCGGTCGTATCATTTCCGGTCGTATCAGCCGCCCCGGTGGTGTTATCCGTTGTCCCGGCTGCATTTGTGGTATCGGTTGTTCCGGCTGTATTTGTGGTGTCCGTTCCTCCGGTCGTCGTACCCTGTGTGGCATTTGTCGTACTGCTGCCCGATGAAGTATCGCTTGTGATGTAGCTGGAAATATTATAAGCTGCCGCCTGTGTCGGGAACTGCTGTACGATCTGCCGGAAGATCTTGTTCGCCTTTTTCGTATCGTTGTTGTTACGGTAAGAAAATGCCAGATAATACCAGGCATTGAAATCATCTGTCTTGGCTTCGGTCGCCTTTTTCAGCTGTGTGATCGCTGTTTTATAATCTCCGGATGCAAACGCCGTTGCCCCTGCATTATAGGCCTCCGTAAACACATAGTCCGCAAGAGCCGTTTTCAGTGTCGCATACAGCTCCTGACCTTTTCCGGTCATGCTGCTCTCCTCGATCTGATTGAACGCATCCGCTGCTTTTGTCATATCGTTTGCCAGATAATAATTGGCTGCCTGCAGGATCTCATCATAAGAATCTGCCTTTTTATCCGCTTCTTCTTTTGCCTTGTTCGCTGCATCGACCTTGCTCTGATAGCCGTCGATCTCTTCCTGCAGTCCCTGCACCCTGGAAACCTGAGCCGCCATCTGGGAGTTGGCATCCGTTACCTGTGCATTTGCCTTTTCATAGATGCTCTGACGTGTCGATGGTACAACAAGGAACCACACCACAGCTGCCCCGAGTACAATGCCGAGGAAAATATTGATAAACGTGGCAACCGCCGAGCTGTCACGGAACGTTGTCGGCTGGATGATCATCTCATTGCCGTTCATGTAGGTTACCGTGCCGCTTAAGCGATCAACCTTTTCTTTTGCATATTTTTTCTTACGTTTGACATCCAGACTGGTGCTGATACCGGTCGCCAGCTCCACTTCCTGGAGATAGCGGAGTGTCGTTGTATTGTTTGTGTCAATGAATGCTGCTTTTTTGAGCAGTTTTCTTGCTTTTTCGTAATCCTGATGTTTCAGATAAAGCAACGCTAAAAGGTGGTATGCCTTGATCAGTTTTGGATTCTGGGAAAGTACTTTTTTCAGCTGGATCATTGCCATATCATCATGATCTTCACGGCAGTAGACCAGTGCCTGATTGTACTTGCGGATCGTCTGATTGATCGTATCCAGCTTGTTTTTGTTGGACTGCAGCTTGTCTATGTAGTATTCCGCCAGATTGTCATCCGGGTTCATATTTTTGCTGATCACCCATTCGGTCAGTGCAGATACAACCTCACCTGACTCAAAATAGACCAGTCCCAGAAGATTTCTTGCATCTTTATTTTCTTTGTTGAACTCAAGACTTCTCTTCAGTGATTTAATCGCTCCCGACAAGTCCCTGACGCGTGCTTTGTCCAATCCTTCGTTGTAAAGCAGATTGGAAATACGTGCCACACGTTTCAGTATCGTAATGTCCGCTCCGCATCCGGTACAGTAATCAATATCGGATAATGGAGTTCCGCAGTAAATACAATTCATGCTGTCCCCTTATCTTCTTATCTTCTTTTTTTCATCTTTCATCAGCTCTTTGAGAATATCGGTGATATCCGTCAGATCCCGATTGTAGATGGCATCTTCTGCTTCATTCACATCGAGGCTGGAATGAAATTTTTTTAATTCTTCTTCGTAATTAATCATAAAATCTGCTCCTTTGTCATGCCTTGCATTTTTCCAGGATTTCTTTGATCTCCCCTACCAGATATAAAGATCCCGCACAGAACAAAAGTCCGTCCTGTCGAAGGGTGCATGCCCTTTCAAACGCTTTCTCGATATCCGGTTCCGTTACGATCTGTGCGTCTGTGTATTTTGCAAACACTTCGGAAAGCTCCCCTGCCGGCACGATGCGGTCGCCTTTGATCTCCGTGACTACCACCGCAGACGGTGTCGTCTGGCTGCAGATCGTGTGGATCATCTCTTCGTAATTTTTCTCTACCACAGCGGAGAACAGCAGTACGATCCGATAACGCTCCTGTACGCTCTGCACGGTCTTTACAAACTGTGCGATACCATCCTCATTGTGTGCCCCATCCACGATCACACCCGGCAGAACAGTCTCCATACGTCCCTGCCATTTTGTCTCTTTGATCGCCCGGATACGAAGATCTTGCGAGATCTCCTGTTTCGGATCGATCACATCCATGGCAAGCAGTGCCAGAGAACTGTTCACCACCTGATATGGTGCAAGATAAGGTGCGGTCACTTTTGCATGTTCATAATACCCACAATTCAGGCAAAAATCAATACTTTTGTCCGTGTTTCCCAAAATTTCATACATTTCTTCTTTCAGTGCAAACGCCGGTGCGTGAAGCTCTTTGGCCCTCTTTTTGATGACCTTTTCTGCCTCTTCGTTTCTGCCGTCGTAGATGACCGGCACACCTTCTTTGATGATCCCGGCCTTTTCCCCTGCGATCTTTTCGATCGTATCTCCGAGGATCTCCGTGTGATCCAAGCTGATCGAAGTGATCACCGTCGCGATCGGATGTTCGATCGTGTTGGTCGCATCGAGTCTTCCGCCAAGACCGGTCTCCAGAACCACGTATTCTGCCTTTTCTTTCTGAAAAGCAACCATGGCAACCGCATAGAGCAGCTCAAAATAAGTTGCATGCGGCAGTCCGTCTTTTACCATGCCGTCAATGGCTGCCTGTACTTTCTGATAAGATTCCAGAAAAAGCTCGTCGCTGATCGGTACATTGTTGATCTGGAAACGTTCGTTGATCCGAACCAGATGCGGAGAGGTAAAAAGGGCGGTCTTTTTGCCTGCCAGTGTCAGCATCTCTGAAAGAAAGGCACAGACAGAACCTTTTCCATTGGTTCCTGCAACATGGATCACCTTCATGCCGCACTCCGGATGTCCCAGTCTTTTTAACAGCTCTACAGTATGTTCCGGTTTGTTTTTTGTCGTAAATTTTGGTACATTAAGTATATATTCTACTGCTTCTGTATAGTTCAATTTTATCCACCACTTTGCTTTTAGATTTTTACAGTCCGGACAGCAAATGCTCCTGCCACACTGTATCATTACGTTTCTTCTATTATTATAGCGATGCCTGTTTAATATGCAAGCATTTCTTTTCGCATAATTTTTCATCTGTCAGCATAAAAAAACGGCACCGGAGCTTTTCTGACACCCATGCCGTTTTCTGTATTTCGATAAATTCTCTTTAAAGAACTTTACTCAGGAAACTCTGAAGTCTCTCTGTCTTTGGTGCCGTAAAGATCTCTTCCGGCGTTCCTTCTTCTACGATCTTTCCTTCCGCCATAAAGATCACGCGGTCGGAAACTTCTCTTGCAAATCCCATTTCATGGGTTACCACGACCATGGTCATGTGCTCTTTGGCAAGATCTCGCATAACATTTAACACTTCTCCGACCATCTCCGGGTCAAGTGCGGAAGTCGGCTCGTCAAAAAGCATCACTTCCGGATTCATACACAGGGCACGCACGATGGCGATTCGCTGTTTCTGTCCGCCGGAGAGCTGGCTTGGATAAGCATTTGCACGGTCAGCAAGTCCTACTCGCTCCAGAAGTTTCATAGCCTGACCTTCTGCTTCGTCTTTGCCGCGTTTCTGCAGTTTCATCGGGGCGATCGTCATATTTTTCAGGATCGACATATGCGGAAACAGGTTGAAATGCTGAAATACCATTCCCATTTTCTGACGGTGCATATCAATGTCCGTCTTCGGATCCATCAGATCTTCCCCCGCAAAAATGATACGTCCGTCCGTCGGATCTTCCAGACGATTCAGACAGCGAAGAAATGTACTTTTACCGGAACCGGAAGGTCCGATCACACAGACAACCTCGCCTTTTTTGATGTCGGTGCTGACACCGTTCAGTGCATGTACGCTGCCGCCGAAAGTCTTGGTCAGGTTCTGAACCTGGATCAGGGTCTCTTTTTTCTCAACGCTCACTGTTACGCAGCCTCCTCTCTAAAATGGATACCAGCTTTTCAAAGAAAAGCACCATGATCAGATAGATCGCTGCCACCATAAGAAGCGGGAACAGAGCATTGTATGTCTGGCTTCGAATGATATCTCCGCCTTTCGTCAGATCCTGAATGGCTATGTATCCGGATACGGAAGTTTCTTTCAAAAGTACGATAAACTCGTTTGCCAGTGCCGGAAGCACGTTTTTCAGTGCCTGCGGCAGGATAATGTAGATCATGGTCTGTGTATAGTTAAAGCCCAGGCTTCGGCCTGCCTCAAACTGTCCGTCATCAATCGACATGATACCGCTTCTTATGATCTCTGCCACGTACGCACCGGAGTTGATACCGAATGCCATGACTGCAACGATGATTTTATTGATATCCACGCTTGCAAATACGACAAAGTAAATGATAAGGAGCTGTACCAGTACCGGTGTTCCTCGTATTACGGTAAGATATACTTTTGCCAGAAAATTCAATATTTTCCCTTTTCCTGTCTTGTCATAGGTTGAACGGATGACTGCGATCAGGAATCCGAGAGCAATACCGAGAATGACTGCAAAAAAGGTAATCTGCAGTGTCGTTCCCAGACCGTTCACAATGTATTTCCATCTGTTATCTTTAATAAAATTCAAGTATAATTGTCTTGACATGGCATTCCTCTGTCACTTTCTTTTATTCCGCTGTGATATACTTGTCAACGATCTTATCCAGCTCACCGGAATCTTTCAGTTCGCCGAGTGCAGTGTTGATCTTATCCAGCAGTTCATCATTTCCTTTTGCTACTGCGATCGCATAATCTTCTTCGGTAAATGCTTCATCAAGCATCTTCAGACCTTCGTTTTCTTTCACGAATACTTTTGCCGGTTCTCCGTCGATGACAACGGCATCGATTTTGTCCTGAGTAAGTGCCTGTACGGCCTCGAAACCTTTGTTGTAACGTTCTACGGTTGCATCTTTGATGTCACCTGCATAAATATCACCGGTGGTACCAAGCTGTACACCGATCTTTTTGCCTTCCAGGTCATCCGGACTTGCAATATCGCTGTCTTCTTTTACGATAACAACCTGTGTTGCATGTGCGTAAGTATCAGAGAAATCCACATTTTCCAGGCGGTCTTCGGTAACGGTCATACCGGCCAGTCCAATATCTGCCTTACCGGATGTTACAGCCGGGATGATAGAATCAAATGCCATATCTTCGATCTTCAGCTCCATACCCAGCTTGTCTGCTACGGCTGCTGCGATATCTGCATCGATACCTACGACATTTTCGCCTTCATAATATTCATATGGCGGGAACTCTGCATTGGTAGCCATAACCAGTGTGCCGCCTGCTGCATCAGAAGAAGCTTCGCTTCCTGTTGTTTCTGCAGTCTTGCTTCCGCATCCTGCCATAGTAAGTACCATTGTTCCAACCAGTGCTGCTGCAATCAGTTTTTTCATAATTTCTATTCCTCCTGAATTTTAATAAGCTTGTCCGAAATTTCTGTTTTTTCCATCATCCGGACTGCTTCCTTGCTCTGCGTCTGAGTTTAACACTGTTTCAAAGTAATGTCAACGGAATTGGTGCATAGAAAGTCAAATTACTGCATATTTTATGCTTTTATGCCCTCTCCGTCAAACGGTGGAATATAGCAAACTTTCGCACTTTCCATTTCCTGCATGTAGCCGTTCTCCACGCCAAGTTCGACAGCAAAATCCAGCAGCTTTTCGTACTCTCTTTTTGTCACTCTCCGATTCAGTTCCGGATAGTTATCAAGTCCGCCAAGCGGTGTATACTGACACATCAGGCTGATCGCCGCCTGATCTTTATAAGTATCGTATACATATTTTATCACCTGTTCTGCTTCCTTACGGTGCGACGGCAAAAGCAGATGGCGGACCAGCACACCACGCTTCATCATGCCATGTTCATCGTATATCGTCTGCGGCTGCTGACGCATCATCTCGGCAAGTGCCGCCTTTGCAGCCTTTGGATAATCTTTGGCATGCGAATATCGCAGGGCACTTTCCGACGACATATACTTAAAATCCGTAAGATAAATATCAATCAGGCCAGTCAACTGTTTTAAGACTTCAACTTTCTCATATCCGCTGCAGTTATAAACAAACGGAAGGTCAAATCCTCTCTCTTTTGCCATACGGATTGCGGACATGATCTTGTCCGCATAATGGCTCGGTGTGACAAGATTGATATTTTCCGCTCCCTGTTCTTTGAGTTCAAAAAAGATGTCCACCAGGCGTGAAAGGCTGATCTCCTCTCCCATCCTCCCGGCTGCGATCTCGCGGTTCTGACAGTAAACACAACGCAGGGTACAGCCTGCAAAAAAGACGGCACCGGAACCGCCCTTCCCGGAAATACATGGTTCTTCCCAAAAATGAAGGGCAGCTCTCGCCGCCCTGATGCCTTTTCCTGTCATACCGCAGAAACCCATCTGTCCATTTTCCCTCTCTGCCTTACATTCCCGCGGACAGAGACGGCATTTCTGATCGATCATAACAAGCAGATTCCTGCCTTTTCACATGCGTTCAGTGTCTCTTCATCCCAGATCGATGCCTGTACTTCGCCGACATGTGCCTTACCGAGCAGAAGCATGCAGACTCTGGACTGTCCGATACCACCACCGATCGTCAGAGGCAGTTTCTCTTCCAGAAGCATTTTGTGGAACAAAAGTTCTCTTCGATCTTCGCATCCTGCTTTTGTCAGCTGCTCTGCCAGAGATTTTGCATCGACACGGATTCCCATGGAAGATACCTCCAGGGCACAGCCCAGTGTCTCATGCCAGAACAGAATATCTCCGTTCAGTGCCCAGTCATCGTAGTCCGGTGCTCTGCCGTCATGTGGCTCACCGGACTTCAGTTTGTCACCGATCTTCATGATAAAAGCAGTTCCGTGTTCTTTTACAAACACATTTTCACGCTGCTTCGGTGTCAGATCCGGATAACGATCCTCCAGCTCCTGTGTTGTGACAAATGCAACATCACGGTTCAGTTCCAGCTCCAGCTGCGGATAATAGTATTTCAGCTCATCCAGGGTATTGCAGATCACGCCGACAATTCTCTTGACAACGGCTTTCAGGTAGTCCTCGTTGCGGTCGCTGCGGTCGATGACTTTCTCCCAGTCCCACTGATCCACGTAACAGGAGTGAAGATTATCAAGCTCCTCGTCTCTGCGGATGGCATTCATGTCTGTCAGAATCCCCTTTCCAACACGAAAATCGTAGCGGTAAAGTGCCATACGTTTCCATTTTGCCAGAGAATGTACAACCTGTGCCTCCACGCCAGCTGCCGGGATTTCAAAAGAAACCGGTCGTTCCACTCCGTTCAGATCGTCGTTCAGTCCGGATGCCGGATCTACAAACAGCGGAGCTGTGACTCTTTTCAAACGCAGTGCCATACAGAGTTTCTTCTGCATCATTTCTTTGATGATCCCGATCGCATCCTGTGTCTCATACATAGAGAGCACGGAATGATAGTTTTCCGGAATAATTACCTGATTCATCTTTCTTACCTCCTGTTTGTGGCAGGCTCCCGCAAGAAAAGCCTGCCGCTGTGTTCATTTTTATTTCTGCGACTGATCGTTTGTCAGTCCGAATTTATCAAGAATATAAAATACCAAGCTCATTGCCATAGCAACAACGCATGCCAGTACCATTCCTGTCATTTCCACATTGCCGATCTTCAGTGCAATGCCGGAAAGCCCTGTTACAAATACTACCGATGTGAGCACCAGATTTCTGGAACGGCTGTAATCTACTTTTCCGTCTACCAGCAGACGGATACCGGATGTACCGATCATACCGTAAAGCAGGAAGGATACCCCTCCGATAACCGGACCCGGGATCGTGCTGATCAGTGCGGAGAGCTTACCAAGGAAGGAACAGCAGATGGATAAAACGGCCGCCCCGCCGATCACCTGCACGCTGTAGACACCGGTCATCGCCATGACACCGATGTTTTCACCGTATGTCGTGGTCGGCACCGATCCTACCAGACCGGAAAGCATGGTGGAAAAGAAGTCACCGAACAGAGTCCTGTGCAGTCCCGGTTCTTTTAAAAGATCTCTTCCGATGATCTCACTTGTCACAACCTGATGTCCGATATGCTCCGACACGACCAGAAGCAGTGCCGGAAATACCGTCATGATCGCTTCCAGGTTAAACTTCGGATACTGGAAATTCGGCAGTGCGAAGAAGGATGCCTGTACAACTTCCGTGAAATCAAGGATACCACACGCCGCAGCTGCCACATAGCCGGAAATAATCGCAATCAGGATCGGGATCACACCGAGGAACCCGCGAAAAAGGATCTGTCCAAACACGGCAACGCCAAGTGTCACCAGAAAAACGATCACGTTTTTCGGATCAATCACTTCATCCAGCAGGCCGGCATTGCTTGCGGCATTTCCCGCAAGCTCCAGCCCGATGAGGGCTACAACCGGTCCCATGGCTGCTGTCGGCAGCACGATATGAATCCATTTTGTGCCGAATTTTCGAATAATCAGTGCAACAATGATACCGCCAAATCCGATGGCAACAAAGCTTCCCAGTGCATACTGGTAACCGAATTTCTCAATGACCAGCCCCGCCGGAACCAGAAATGCAAAACTGGAACCCAGGTACGCCGGTGCTTTTCCTTTTGTTACAACGATAAAGACCAGTGTGCCGACACCGTTCATCAGAAGCACGATCGCCGGACTGATTCCAAACAGAAACGGTACCAGCACCGATGCTCCGAACATAGCAAACATATGCTGAAGACTCAGCGGGATCAGCATCTTTACAGGTACTTTCTCGTCCACCTGAATGATTTTTTTCTCCATTTTTTCTTTCTCCTGTTATTTTTATAACACAGGCTCTTATTTGATCCTTGCATGCAGATCCTGCAGGGAAACAACTTCTCTGCTGCTCTGTTTCTGGACCGTCAGGATACCTTCTGCACTTGCAAGAGCTGCTGCCATGGTCGTAATATACGGAACACGGCTCTTGATGCAGGCTCTTCTCACATAGCTGTCATCCGGTCCCTCTTCTTCACCCTTCGGTGTATTTACAACAAGATCGACTTTGCCGTTAGTGATGATATCATAGATATTCGGGCGACCCTCTGACATCTTGTATACAAACTCTGCCGGAATGCCTGCTTCTTCAATGATCTCTTTTGTATGCCTGGTTGCAATGATCGCAAAACCTGCTTCGTGGAAACGTTTTGCCACTTCTGCAACTTCTGCTTTCTCACGGTCGCCGACACTGATCAGAACGGTTCCTGAGAGCGGAAGCGGACTCTTGGTTGCTTCCTGTGCTTTGAAGTAAGCTTCGCCGACGCTCTGTGCCAGTCCGAGCACTTCACCTGTCGAACGCATTTCCGGTCCTAACAGCGGATCTACTTCCTGGAACATATTGAATGGAAAGACTGCTTCTTTGACACCGTAATACGGAATCTCGCGGTCTTTCTGATCTTTGATCGGTGACTCTTTCCCGGTAAACTCAGAAGTGATGATCTCGGTTGCCAGCGGTACCATAGAGATTGCACATACTTTGGAAACCAGCGGCACCGTTCTGGATGCACGCGGATTTGCCTCAAGCACATAGACAACGCCGTCCTCGATCGCATACTGCATATTCATCAGACCTTTGACATGCATCTCTTCTGCAATTTTCTTCGTGTACTCTTTGATCGTCTTTAAGTTTTCTTCGGAAATGTGTCTGGACGGAATGATGCATGCGGAGTCTCCGGAATGTACACCGGCAAGCTCGATATGCTCCATAACAGCCGGTACGTAAGCATGTTCGCCGTCACTGATCGCATCTGCCTCGCACTCCATTGCATGACGCAGGAAACGGTCGATCAGGATCGGACGGTCCGGTGTCACACCTTCTGCTGCTTCCATGTAAATTTTCAGATTTTCCGGATCATATACAACTTCCATGCCGCGTCCGCCAAGTACATAGGAAGGACGTACCATAACCGGATAGCCGATGCGTTCTGCGATCGCCAGTGCCTCATCTACATCTACTGCCATGCCTGCTTCCGGCATCGGGATCTGAAGTTTGTCCATCATTGCACGGAACAGGTCACGGTCT
Organism: Ruminococcus sp. MCC718; assembly: GCF_018783905.1. Lineage (NCBI taxonomy): Bacteria > Bacillati > Bacillota > Clostridia > Eubacteriales > Oscillospiraceae > Ruminococcus > Ruminococcus sp. MCC718. The sequence goes on along the minus strand of NZ_WQNP01000047.1, from coordinate 30,752 downwards.
TCTGCCATATCAATGACAGCCGGTGAAGTACCAAGGATCTTCACGCCGTATTTTTCCAGCTCTGCGGAAAGGTTCAGCGGTGTCTGTCCGCCAAACTGTGCGATCACACCAAGCGGCTTCTCTTTCTTGTAAATGCTCAGAACATCTTCCAATGTCAGCGGTTCAAAATACAGTTTATCAGATGTATCGTAGTCTGTTGATACCGTTTCCGGATTGCAGTTTACGATGATCGTCTCAAATCCGGCCTTTTTCAGAGCCATTGCTGCATGTACACAGCAGTAGTCAAATTCGATACCCTGTCCGATTCGGTTCGGACCGCCGCCGAGGATCATGATCTTGTTCTTATTGTCACTTGCTTTGCTCTCATCCTTGATATGATAAGAAGAATAGTAATAAGCACTGCCTTTGGTTCCGCTTACGTGAACACCTTCCCATGCCTCTTCGATGCCGTAGCCGATACGTGCATTGCGGATTTCTTCTTCGGTCACTTCCAGGATCTGGCTTAAATATTTATCAGAGAATCCATCCAGTTTTGCCTGACGCAGAGCTTCTTCTGAAGGAACACTGCCTTTGTCTGCAAGCAGAGCTTCTTCTTCCTCCACCAGCTCTTTCATCTGCTCGATAAAATAATGTTTGATCTTGGTCAGCTCAAACAGCTCATCCACGGTTGCATGTTTACGCAGTGCCTCATACATGATGAACTGACGTTCGCTGGTCGGAACAGACAGCATTTTCAGCAGTTCTTCCTTTGACTTTTCATGGAAATCTTTGGCAAATCCAAGGCCGTAACGTCCGATCTCCAGGCTGCGGATTGCTTTCTGGAATGCTTCTTTGTAAGTCTTGCCGATACTCATGACTTCGCCCACTGCACGCATCTGTGTGCCGAGTTTGTCCTGAACGCCTTTGAATTTCTCAAATGCCCATCTTGCAAATTTGATTACCACATAGTCGCCGTCCGGCACGTATTTGTCCAGTGTGCCGTATTTGCCGCACGGGATCTCATCCAGTGTCAGACCGGAAGCCAGCATTGCGGAAACCAAGGCGATCGGGAATCCGGTTGCTTTACTTGCAAGTGCGGAAGAACGGGAAGTTCTCGGATTGATCTCGATGACGATGATACGTCCGCTCTTCGGATCGTGTGCAAACTGTACGTTCGTACCGCCGATCACTTCTACTTCTTCTACGATTTTATAAGCCTGTCTCTGCAGCTCTTTCTGAACATCTTCTGAGATCGTCAGCATCGGTGCAGAACAGAAAGAATCTCCGGTATGCACGCCAAGCGGGTCAATATTTTCAATGAAGCATACGGTAATCATGTTATTCTTTGCATCACGGACGACTTCCAGCTCCAGCTCTTCCCATCCGAGAATGGACTCTTCGACCAGAACCTGTCCCACAAGGCTCGCCTGCAGACCGCGTTCGCAGACCGTCTTTAACTCTTCTACGTTGTATACCAGACCGCCGCCGGCTCCGCCCATGGTATAAGCCGGACGCAGTACCACCGGATAACCCAGTTTGTCTGCGATCGCCAGAGCATCTTCCACGCTATAGGCAACTTCACTGCGTGCCATCTCAATACCGAGCTTGTTCATGGTCTTTTTAAACTCAATGCGGTCTTCTCCACGTTCAATGGCATCTACCTGTACACCGATTACTTTCACATTGTAACGGTCCAGAACACCGGCTGCTGCCAGCTCAGAACAGAGGTTCAGTCCGGACTGTCCGCCAAGGTTCGGCAAAAGGGCATCCGGACGCTCTTTTGCAATGATCTGCTCCAGTCGTTCCACATTCAGCGGCTCGATGTAAGTGACATCCGCAATCTCCGGATCCGTCATGATCGTTGCCGGATTGGAGTTTACCAGAATGATCTGGTATCCAAGCTGACGCAGTGCTTTACAAGCCTGTGTACCGGAGTAATCAAATTCGCATGCCTGTCCGATGATGATCGGGCCGGAACCAATAATCAGTACCTTGTGAATATCATTTCTTTTACTCATATGCTTCTCCTGTCGTTTTGTTTTCTTACGTACATCCTGTTTCCGTCTCCGACTGCTGTACGGCCGGAGACCTACGTGGTCCTTGCAGACACAAATTCGCATGCAGACATCCGTTTTGTGTCCACTTGTCCCATGCCTCGTTTTATTATACATGACAACCGCACAAAAATCTACTGCAAAAAACAGACAGAGAAATTTCTTTTTCTCTCTGCCTGTTTTTGCGTCAATATCCTCTTTAATCCTGGAACTTTCCAAGAAATTCTTTGATTCGCTGATTGTCCGATGTAAACAGTTCTTCCGGTGCTCCTTCTTTCACGATCACGCCATTTTCCATAAATACGATATGATCTGCCACATTTCTTGCGAAATTCATCTCGTGGGTTACGATGACCATCGTCATATGTTCTGCCGCCAGATCTTTGATGACCTTTAAAATCTCCCCGGTCAGCTGTGGATCGAGAGCTGAAGTCGGCTCATCAAAGAACAGGATCTTCGGATTCATGCACAGTGCCCTTGCGATCGAAACTCTCTGCTGCTGTCCGCCGGATAACTGATACGGATAGGCATCTGCCTTATCTTCCAGTCCCATTTTTTTCAGCAGCACTTTCGCCTGCTCCTGCACTTCTTTTTTCTCTCTTTTCTGCACACGAATCGGTGCATCACAGATATTCTTCATCACGCTGTAATGTGGGAAAAGGTTAAAGTTCTGAAAAACCAGCCCGTAGTAACTTTTCAGCTGTTTCAGTTTGCCCGGTGCTTCATAGACCGCCTCACCGTTCTGACTGTAAGCGGCACGCTCCCCAAGATAAGAAAGCTCTCCATCATCGATCTTTTCAAGCATGGTCGCACAGCGAAGCAGCGTTGATTTGCCCGATCCGGACGGACCGATGATTGCTACGACCTGTCCCTCTTTGACATTCAGGGAAATATCTTTGAGCACTTCCAGTTCATCGAAATGCTTTTTTATATGCTTCATTTCCAGATAATTCATAGATTCCCTCCTAACGATAATAGCTCAGATGCTTCTCGATCTTCTCCATGATCCATGCAACCAGAAAATTAAATACATAGTAGAAAATACCGGCTGCCACATACGGAACCATACTGGTCTGTGAAGATGCCAGTGCCTTTGCGATCGTAAACATCTCCGATACGGCAATCACAAAGGCAAGAGAAGTATCCTTGACCAGTGTGATGACTTCGTTTGTCACCGACGGAAGGATGCGTTTGATCACCTGCGGAAGAATGATATGTAAAAATGTCTGACTTTTGCTGTATCCTAAAATCTCTGCCGCCTCATACTGTCCAACCGGCATGGATTCGATTCCGCTTCGATAGATTTCCGCAAAATAAGCTGCATAATTAAGCACAAAACCGATCACCACCGCAATGTTTCGGTAAAACGGTGAAATTTTGATCCCGAACAGATAATACGGTCCGAAATAGACAACCATCAGCTGCAGCATCAGCGGTGTGCCTCGCATGATTGAAATATAAATTTTTGTAATCCCCTGAACAATACGTTTTTTTGACATTCGTCCAAACGCTATGACCATACCAAGTGGCAGGGAAAAAAGCAGTGTGATCCCGAAAATCCAGCAGGACGTCGCCATACCCTCTGCCAGCTTCATAAGCATCTGGCTGATACCCATAATAACTTCTCCTTTCTTTGCGTAAAACCATGAGAAATACACTTTGGTTCGTTGTCCGCATAAAAAGGGCTGCCGCAGATGCAACAGCCCGCCTTTTGTTCTCTGTCTGATTTACTGGATCGTTGTGATGTCTTTTCCGAACCACTTCTCGGAAATCTTTGCAGCCGTTCCGTCTGCCGCCATCTCTTCCAGTGTTGCCTGAACTTTATCACGCAGCCCGGTATTACCTTTTTTGAAGCCAATGCCATATTCTTCTGCTGCGATCACATCATCCAGGACTTTGAAATCTGCCTTACGGCTTGTGATCTGATAACTTGCCACAACGTCATCCATTGCGATCGCATCCACTGCCCCGGATTCCAAATCCATAAATGCCGTGTTGTAATCTGCAACCGGTGTCAGGCTTCCAAACGTGGAAGTCAGCTCACTGTTGTCGTTCAGTGCTGCTTCCGCACTGGAATCCGTCTGGACTTCTACGTTCTTTCCGGCCAGATCTGCCTCAGAATTGATGTCCGAATCTCCACGTACAACGAAGACCTGATTGTTTTTCATATAAGGCTTGCTCCACTCATAGTCGTCTTCACGGCCATTCATGGTGAAGCCATTCCATATACAGTCAATCGTTCCGGCATCCAGCTCCATGTCTTTTGCATCCCAGGCAATCGGCTGATATGCAATCGTAAGGTTCAGACGTTTTGCAACTTCTGCTGCCATCTCCAAGTCAAACCCGGTAAACTCTCCGTCATCTCCGACAAATCCCATCGGTGGGAAATCCTGGTCAAATCCAACGGTGAACGTGCCATCTGTCTTGCTGGCATCGGTAGTTTCTGCATCTGCTGCCTGTGTATCGGCTGATGTTTCGTCTCCGGAAACAGCACTTTCTGCTGTTGTATCTGCTGCGGACTGCGTCTCTGCATTCTTGGAACCACATCCTGCCAACATTGCCGATACCATTGCTGCTGTTAACATAACGCTGACTGCTCTTTTTTTCATAATATTGCCATCCTCTCTCTTTTTGTATTTCAAGGGGTCTTCCCCTGTTTTACTGCTGTATGTGACCACTCTACCGTGGTAAAGTAATCAAATACTATCACATTATCAGGGCGATGTCAACTTATCTTCTGCTTTTATGATATTTTCTTTTTTCTTCCTGTAAAAACCTTGCCAGTGTTTCCTGACCGGCGTTTTCGATCTTCTGCATTTTTTCTGCCTTTGCCAGTACTTCCTGCTTCTCTTCTTCGATCTTGTCGAGCTGTTCTTTTGGCACTTTCAGCTCTTCGAGACGCTTTTTATAGTCTTCTTCCGACAGATACAGCGGCAAAATTGCCAGATAACTGCGGTACACCGCATTGGAGCGTACCATCTCATAAGACTGCCACAGACAGTCTGCGGCCTCGCGGAACAGGAACATCCTTCCGTACGCCCCCGCCATATTGCTCAGTACGCCTGCATAAAACTGAAGCCCTGTTTTCCCCTGATTGCGGTTTTGCAGGATCTGACGGTAAAGGCTGACCGCCCCGGAATACATGCCGTAATTGACCAGCAGATCCGCACGGATCTTCCTGCGGATATCCTCCGTCTGTACCTCCAGCTTGCCAATTTGCTCCTTTACCGCATACATCTCAGCCGCATTCAGATAACGTACTTCCCGGAAAACCGGCAGTACCAGCTCCGCAATACTCTCTGCGTCTTTCAGTTTCTCACGAAGATGGAACGCCAGCCTTTGCATGCCCAGCTCTCCTTCCAGCCAGTCACACAGTTTTTCATTCAGAATGCTCTCATCCAAAAGACTTACATTCTTCCAGAGATAAAAACACAATTCTTCTATTGTATAAATATTGATATCAATACTCTCGATATAAAACGGATGTTTCGCCGCTTTCGCACGACACAACTGATACATTGCCATCATTCCTCCCTTTCCTCCCCTTTTCAGGAAAGGCTGATATTTGCTTCCCAGATTTTACCGGAAGACGGATACAGTTCACCAAGTCCAAGATCCTCCGCCCGCACCCTGCATCTGTCCGGTGCGGTAAAGGAAATGTCGAGCCGCAGTCTGGTTGCCCGTCTCGGTCGATCCGGAAGCTGGCTAAGAGCCAGGGTGTGTTCCATTTCTTCTCCCCGGACCGTTCTGGAGTAGATCACGACTTCCTTTTCATCGCCAAGCAAAAATTCACAGGTATGTCTCGCCATATACCAGTTGATCCCGGCATTCACCAGCGGATAATAGCCTTCCTGACCGCGGATCTCCATCCATATTCCGAGATTGTGCTGTATCATGTCATCGCTCAGATAGAGCGTATCTTTGCAGGCCGTCGCCCCGTTTTCTTCCATTGCCGCATAGCAGGCTCCCATGGTGTAGAGATTGTCTCCGCGAAAACTTCTCCGTTTTCTGCACAGGAAACGAAAAGACTTGTCCATCCATTCCCCTTCGAACTCTCTGCCGACCAGATAAACGGCAGAAAACGGCGTGTTTTCAAACATTTTCTCCAGATTTTTATGCAGAAGCGAATCCCTGAGGATCCCCCACTCTTCGTCCCCGCGTCCTTTTCTTGCTTTGTTGTCCAGATACAGCCGGAAACATTTTTCCGTCTTTGCAAGCACCGGTTTTGTCTTTCGTTCCAGCCAGAAATGCCATGCCGTGATGCAGTCTCTTTCGTATTCCAGTAATGCGACATGATACGTCAGAAGCTCTTTTTTCTGGTTCATTAAATAGGCATAAAAGCTCTCCAGATGTCCCTGCAAAAAAATGGCTGAGGACGGTATGCCAAGCTTTAAAAGTGCCGTGCGGATCACATCTGCCCAGATCCCTTTCATCTCGTGCATCGTCACCATAACCGTCATATGTTCCACAGACCCTGCACCTTTTAACAATGCAAAACATTCTTTCAAAAACTGATACAGTACTTCCACGCCTCTGGCATCTTTCCGTTCGACCAAAGAGAACAGATCGACCGGTGTCCTGATCAGGTAATCGTTTTCTTCTTTTTCCTCCTCTGACTGCATGACCATCAGCGGTGCACGGTCAGATTTACTGCAAAATGCAATCTGAGAATAATCCCGTCCGAGATCAATTCCCACTGAAATATTGCCATGTTCTGCCAACATACTTGTCGTTCCTTTCTCTGTCCGCTTTTATCTGACCGGCAGAAAATGCTCTGCCAGACTTTCTTTTTTCAGATATTCTTCTGCCTGTGCCTTAAACTCCGTTCCCTTTTTCTGTACAAATGCTCTGCACATCTCATTTAACATACCGTAACGGCTCTGCATGTCGTTATCTTCCGGCACTTCTGTCCTTGGCAGCAGTGTAAACGGACCGGACTGCGTTTTCTTCCCGTCCTTTTCCTCATGAATCATGCAGACCATTTTTTCACCGTAAAACAGGGTAAAATCTTTCTCAAAAATACCTTCGTATACATTATGCAGCATTTCCGTATGCTCCACGGAAGTGCCTTCTTCCTGATTTTCCAGCGTGTACGTCAGCATCACGATCGCCTTTGGATCGGTGCGGTACTCGATGATGCTGCGGTCCATAAGCTGAAGGGTACGCATCAGAGATATCGGCAGCTTTTCAAAGAATCCAAAGCACATATGCTTATCGCCGCACTCCTGAAGAATCTGTGACATCAGGGTCAGCTGCTTTTCGGAAGCTTCCCCACATTCGGTACGGTACCTGAGATAAGCCAGTCTGCATGCCGGATCAACGGATTCGGATGCATTCATCCTTCGCTCAATCTCATCAAAAACCGGCTTCTGCACGTCCATCTCTTTCACAAAATACTGGTAAGACATCAGATTCAGATAAGCCGCAAGCAACATCTTCTTGCCATACTTCCGGCGGTAGGATTCAAAGATCGGTTCCGTTTCTTCCATGCCCGTCCGCTCAAATGCCAGCATGATCAGGATCTTTTCTTCCAGTGCCATGGTATCCAGGTCAAAATTCTTGCCGGCTTTCCACAGGGTCTTCATCGTCTCCATCGGTCCGTCGTAACCTGAGAGCAGATAAGAAAGAATGGCCTCATCGTATTTTCCGTGGCAGAAACAGTAATGGCACAGATAGAGCAGCATTTCGTCCTCTTCCGGTCCCTGCTCCAAGATCCTGCGGCTGCACAGACGCACCAGAACGCCAAGCGGGATCTCTTCCGGTCCGAACCTGGATACCAGAAGGAATGCTTCTTTGCACATGCCTTCTCTGACCAGGAGTTCCACCGTCTTTGCCTTATCCACCGCCGCAAAAACCTCAAGATCCATATCGTGCAGGTGCTCATAGAGCGTATCATCCTGCAGATTATCATAATAATACTCCAGGATTTCTTTTCTTAGCTGCTGCTTGTAGTCTTCTTTTACATCCACGAACTCCAGCATGCCGAAAAAGTCTCGGATCTTCTCCTGTGTGATATCCCTTGATCTCTGTGCTTCTGTACAGGAATACAGCAGAAATCCCGGACTGTCCGGTGCGATCCTGCGGCACATAGAAAACATATCACTGCCCTTAAGCAGTCTGGTAATGGTATAATCAAATCCTTTTGTATGCCATCTTCCTTCGCGGTCGATGATAAAAATACAGGCATCTTCCGTATAGATCTGCACGTTTGCCGTATGTTTGGAGAAGATCACCGTCTGGATCTCTTCGAGCTGTCTGTGGACAACGGCAACTGCGGATGCATTTGGATCTTTACAGCAGATCTCACAGGTGAAAAGTGCATGGGAAAGATTCTCCGTCATCCTTGTATTTAACATGGATTTTGTGAGAAACTCCTGATAAATACACGCCAGCTCGCGGTTCATGCGTCCTGCCATCAGCTGATCCACCATATATTTCTCGATCGCCGCACGATAGCTGTCGTAGGTCTTTGGATCCTGTCCTTTATTGTCTATAATATTTTTATATAAAACTGCCTTTTTTACATAATCAAGGCTGCTGTTCTCATAGGAAAAATACATCCGCACCATCTGCGGCAGGAGTCCTGTCCGTTCTTTTCCCATGGACTCCACATAATATTCATACAATCCGGTCAGACGCAGTCCTTCGGCAACACCCTTTTCATACCAGTTAAAATAAGCAGCACCCACTTTATGTCCTTTGATCAGCAGACTGCAGATCGCACTGACCACACTCTTTGACGGATACTTGGTATAGCACTGGCACAGGATCTGATACATGGTCACATCATAACGTCTCTGCCGTCCGGCAATATCTGCCACCTGCATCACGAGTTCTTTATCCAGAAGATCGTTGCGGCAGATAAAACGCAGCACCTGAATCTCAAAATCATCCAGCTTCTTTAACAGAAGCGGTGACTTCCGAAACAGCGTGAACGCCTCCAGATACATCAGTCTGCTGCGGCAGCCCATTTTATACTGTCTTCGGATTGCTTCCAGTTTCTGTGACGGATGCTGCAGAAGATTCTCCTTCAGATATAACAGCACCCACTGAAGCAGCCATTCTTCCTGATTTTTCAGGTACAGATCCTGGATCTTGCTTTCGATATAATCAATATATTTCTCATCTTTATCATAAAGAGTCGTCAGATACTGATAATAGCCCTGCACGGCCGGACGGTCTGAGATCCTCCGTTTCTGCTCCAGCTTTTCAAGCAAAGTACAGGCGATCTCCGGCTGATCTGCCGCAAAATAGATCTGTACCTGATACAGCTTCATCATGATATCCTCTCCGCCTGCCTGTTCATAGCGTGCAAAAGAATCTTCCGCTCTGGCGATCCAGGTATTTAAGCTGATCTTCTTTAAGCGAAAATCCAGATAATCCCGGTAGAGACGCTCGATCTCCTTTTTCTGGATATGCGCTCTGTGATCGTTCTCTTTTGCGGTAAATTTGCGTGCAGTCACTTCAAAGGTTTTCTTCCAGTTTCCGCTTTTTAAGATGATCCGGCCAAAATTGTGCCCGGCATGCATCCGTGCCGGATCGATCAGATAATCCAGAGTAAAACTGCTTCCAAGAAAATCATCCGGGCGGATCAGGCTCTGCTCCGGCTGCAGAAATGCCGCATCCGAAAAGACTTCGATCTGCGAATAGCCCCATCCGTTCTTTACGATCTCAATCTGTTCCTGAATGACCGAAGCGATCTGTGAAAACTCCTGCCTTTCTTTTTTCAGTTCATATTTTATGGCACTCTTTTTCCCGGTGCTGATCAGAAACTCCTCCATAAGTTCCATGCTCATGGTCTTGCTCCTCAGTCCGCGGTTGAGAGCCTCAAACTGCGGATACTGCTTTTCGATCGTCCTTGTAAAACTCCTGGAGCAGAACATCGCATACGCTTTCTCGTAATGCTCCTTTGCCAGCTGTGCAAAAGAATCCAGCGTAAATGCCTCTCCTGCCGGAAGCTGCACCTTTTTCTGCATGATCGCAAAAGAAAAAGGAAGTGCTTTTTCTCCCATGTTCGTGCAGACGGTAAGACTTCCTTCCAGCACATCTCCGGCTTTCATTCCCGTAAAATCCACATCAAAAGACAGCTTCGGTTCAATCCCGGAAAATTCTCTCGGCTCACATGCCACGCGTGCATCCGAAGAATACAAAAATCCCCGGATCCTTTTCTGCTCTTTATTTTTTATTGTAAAACTGCCGAAAAACTTTTCTCCTGGTTTCACCACCGCACGAATCTCATCACAGGAAAAAAGAAGATCTGGAGTCTTATATTCATATATTCCATTCATCAGCTCTTCTATTCTTCGCTTCATGCTTTCTCCATTTCTCTGTGTGAATCTCACACATGATCGTTTATTTCTGCCAAATGCCATACAGATCGTTTCACATTCCGTACTTTCAGGTCTGACATCTGTTTACTCTAATATTTTCTTTAATTCATCCATAAAAGTATTGACATCTTTAAATTCGCGATAGACTGACGCGAATCTCACATACGCCACCGCATCCAGGCTTTTGAGCTTATCCATAACGATCTCCCCTATGGTCTTGCTGTCAATCTCTTTTTCTTCGCGATTGAAAATCTCCGTTTCAATCTCATCGATCATCCCGTTGATCCTCTGTACAGAGATCGGACGTTTATAACATGCCCTTACGACTCCTGCTTCAATCTTGGACCTGTCATACTGTTCCCTTGTCAGATCTTTCTTGATCACGGTGAGCGGGATCGTTTCCACCTTTTCGTAAGTGGTAAAACGCTTTCCGCAGGCATCGCAAAGTCTCCTTCTGCGGATGGAACAGTTATCATCTGCAGGCCTTGAATCTACTACCCTGGTATTATCCTGATTACAAAACGGACATTTCATCTTTTTCCTCCTGACTGTGCCTGGTGTACTTTTCGTTTCAAGTCGAACGCACGTGAGACTTGGCACGCGATTCTGGTCAGCTTTGCTGACATTTACCCAACAGAATCGCTGTGCATTCTCGCGGAGCGTTTATCTTAGTCGGAGATTGCACTCCCACTAAGACAAATTTGTTGCTCGCCACTTATAGAAGTGGGAGTCTTCTCCGACTAAGATAAATCATCTAATGTGAAGTATAACGAATCCTGTTTTTACTGTCAATACATCTTTCCAAACTGTGCATACCCGCAAAAAGCGGAACCTCTTCTGCCCGGATCGCATAAACTATAGAAAAAACACTTTTCGAAAGCATCTGCTATCTTGTGTACATCGATCGGTTCGTTCTATTTCAAAGGAAGGTGTGGGGATTTTATGCGAATCTGTGAACTGCGGCAGAAAGAAGTGATCAACACCTGTACCTGCCGTTCTCTTGGCTGTGTATGCGATGTGGATATCGATATCTGTACCGGATTTGTGAAAGCAATCATTGTTCCCGGTCCGGCAAAGATCTGCTGTTTTCTCGGCCGCGATACCGAATACATCATTCCCTGGGAATGTATCTGCCAGATCGGTGCCGATATCATCCTGGTCGAGATTGAAGAAGAAAAATGCAGGAAGAAATGCGAATGATTTCCTCCTGCACATCTGTCCTCTTCCGCTTTGCTTTAAGATACAGCAACCTGCAACCTGATCATTTGCCAAGGTAGACATCTGCTTCTCTTGTACCAAAAGCCGCTGCTGCCTCGTGATCTACCATATAAATATCAATATGCCCATACGGTGTGCCGCGGTCTTCTACCGTATAAACCACATCATCTACGATCAACTTTGTCCCAAACGGAACACCGTACATGGCAACCGTCTGTCCCTGAATCGGAACGGTACCGCTTGCTGTGATGCCATTCGCAAACTCACCGCAGCAGATCTGGCATGCACAGTATGCTGTCAGCTTAAATTTGCCCAGATACTTTACCTTTTCCGAATGTGCTTTCTGTGTGGAAGTGAACGTATAATAAAGGGCTCTGTTCTCCTCCGGTCTGATCTCTTCCGTTGCCAGAGTCATATTTTTGCGTTTTGTCGCCTTTACGATGGCATCTGCCTCTTTACCGGTCAGAAGCAGCTCGCTTTTTACAAATCCACGCACATCACCAGACTCCACATAGCACCATTCCTGACCCTGATCTGCAAGAATATAACAAAGTCCGCCCTGCGGGATCACACCAACCACGCGTGCGTCGGTTGACTTCTCTTCCCGCACATTCAGCTCATTCTCCTTTGCGACCGCATTGACACGTTTTACAACCGTCTCCTGAATGGTCTTTTTCACGCTGGCATAAGCCGGATTCTCCTTCGGATCGATTTTTGCTTTCGCAAGTGTCATAAAACCTTCTTTTTTGAGTGCCACTTTGACTCTTACGACCTCACCGGTCAGAACGTTTTTATTTTTTACATAACCACGAACATTCCCGGACTCAACATAAGACCAGTTTTTTCCTTTCCAGAGTATATAACAGAGTCCGTCCTTTGCAAGGGTTCCGGCAACGTCTGCATGGCTGTTTTTCGCTGTATAGATCTTAAGATCCGCTTTTGCGAGAGCGTATTCCTTTGCTACCGTCTCAAAACGGAACGACTTTTCCAGTTCTTCCGGATCGATCACCAGCTTTTCAAAACGTTCATCGAACTTCTGCTCCGACATGGCATCCTTCTCACTCTTGGAAGAATCCTTTTTGTCTTTCGCCTTTTCTTTCTCCTTTTCACGCTGTGCTGCCTTTTCATCCAGGTCCTGATCTTTCTCTTTTGTATCCTCCGGATCTGTCTCATCTGGCTCAGACTGCTGCGTTTCGGTCTGTATCTCTTCGGACTCCTGTGTCTCTTCCGCCTTTGTATCTGCCGTCGTCTCACTCTCGGCTTCCGTAGCTCTGGTCTCCGGCTGCGGCGGTTCACTCTCCGTGCTCTCCGTGTTCTCTGTATCCTGTACAGAATCTGTTGTATTTTCAGAATCCTGCATCGTCTCCTGTGCGGTGTCCGCTCCCTTATCCGAGGCATCTACGCCGACCGGAAATGTCACTGCAAGGGACATCCCGAGAAGCAATGCAAGCATGCTCTTTCTGTTATTTAACATCGGTACTCCTTTTCTCCCCATAGTTTTTTCATTATAGCACTTTTACCTGCAAATTGCAAATCTGGGTGCTGCAGCGAGATTCTGCTTTCCATCTGCTGCTATCTCCGGTGGATTGCAGCGACATTCTTCCTTCAGCGATTATCATGTCAAGGTCTGATATTTTTTATATTTTCTGCAAAATCGCATATTTCTATTCGAAACGGAGAATTCTTTTATCAGGAATATAAATCAGGAGGATTTCGAATATGGCACTTAATAAAGTTGAGATATGTGGTGTGAACACAGCGAAGCTTCCTATGCTTACGCAAGAAGAAAAAGATGCTCTTTTTATTAAAATCAAAGCGGGTGATCAGGCAGCAAGAGAAACCTTTATCAAAGGAAACCTGCGTCTTGTGCTCAGCGTGATCAAACGTTTCGGTGCAAGCAATGAAAATGCAGATGATTTATTTCAGATCGGCTGTATCGGTCTGATCAAATCCATAGATAATTTTGATCCTTCTCTCATGGTAAAATTCTCCACCTATGCAGTACCGATGATCGTTGGGGAGATCCGAAGATACCTGCGGGACAACAGTGCCATGCGTGTCAGCCGTTCGCTTCGGGATACCGCCTACAAAGCGATCTATGCCCGGGAGGGGTATATGAAAAAGAATCTGCGAGAACCGACGATCAACGAGATCGCCTCAGAAATCGGAATTGCAAAAGAAGAAATCGTCTACGCCATGGATGCCATCCAGACGCCGGTCAGCTTATTTGACCCGGTCTATACCGAAGGCGGAGATTCTCTCTACGTGATGGATCAAATCAGTGATAAAAAGAATAAAGAAGAAAACTGGGTTGAATCAATCTCTCTTAGGGAAGCCGTAGAACGGCTTGGTGAGCGGGAACGCCATATCATTAAGCTTCGCTTCTATGAAGGCAAAACCCAGATGGAAGTGGCAAATGAAGTCGGCATCTCCCAGGCACAGGTCAGCCGCCTGGAGAAAGGGGCGTTGAAGGCGATGCGGAATTATTTACGCTGAGAAAGCGAAGAATTTTTGAATGTGCAAATGAACGAATTCCCCGAAGGGCACGTAAAAGTGCCTTCTTGGGAATTGTTCATTTTGCACATTATCAAAAGTTCTTGGCTTGCCAGATGTCTCCGAAGCGAAAATCTGATGGCAACGAAAGAAACTGAACGCTAAACAGAAGAGCCGTATCACTGCAAAACTGATCGATCTGACGGTAGCAAGGCTTCCTGTTTACGTATAATCAATTTCTTTATTTCTGCTCTTCAACCTCTACTTTACGGTTTTCGCGGTTTTTGATCTCTTCTGTGATCGCTGCGATAAAGTCATCCAGACTCTTTGCACCTTCATCTCCTGCGAAACGGCTTCTGACAGAAACGGTATTTTCTTCTTCCTCTTTTGCCCCTACTACCAGCATATAAGGAATCTTCTGAAGTCTTGCTTCACGGATCTTGTATCCGATCTTTTCTGCTCTGGTGTCGATCTCAGTACGGATATTTGCTGCTTCCAGTGCTGCTTTTACTTTCTCACCGTATTCCATGTATTTATCGGAGATCGGCAGTACTTTTACCTGTACCGGGGATAACCAGGTCGGGAATGCACCTGCAAAATGCTCGATCAGGATTCCGATGAAACGTTCGATGGAACCGAATGCTACACGATGGATCATGATCGGACGATGTTTCTCGCCGTCTGCACCAATGTATTCGCAGTTGAATCGCAGCGGCAGCTGGAAGTCAAGCTGGATCGTACCGCACTGCCAGGTTCTTCCGATGGAGTCTTCCAGATGGAAGTCGATCTTCGGTCCGTAGAATGCTCCGTCTCCTTCATTTACTACATACGGCAGTCCCAGATCATCCAGTGCACCTCTCAGTGCTTCCGTAGCCATCTCCCAGTCTTCGTCACTTCCCATGGAATCTTCCGGACGGGTGGACAGTTCTACATGATATTTAAATCCAAACAGCTGATATACTTCATCGATCAGTCTTGCTACACCTTTGATCTCGTCACGGATCTGCTCCGGCATCATAAAGATATGAGCATCGTCCTGTGTGAAGCAGCGTACACGCATCAGTCCGTGCAGCTGACCGGATTTCTCATGACGATGAACCAGTCCAAGCTCTCCCATACGCAGCGGCAGATCACGGTAAGAACGCGGTTCTGACTGGTATACCAGGATTCCGCCAGGGCAGTTCATCGGTTTGATTGCGAAATCCGTGTCATCGATGACGGTTGTGTACATATTTTCCTTATAATGATCCCAGTGACCGGATGTCTCCCACAGATGGCGGCTAAGCATGATCGGAGTGGAAATTTCCACATAACCGTTCTTTCTGTGGATCTCTCTCCAGTAATCCAGCAGTGTATTTTTCAGAACCATTCCTTTTGGCAGGAAGAATGGGAATCCAGGACCTTCTTCACGCATCATAAACAGTCCAAGCTCTTTGCCCAGTTTTCTGTGGTCACGTTTCTTTGCTTCTTCCATACGGTTCAGATATTCTTCCAGATCTGCTTTCTTTGTGAAAGAAGTACCGTAAATTCTGGTCAGCATCTTGTTTTTCTCACTGCCTCTCCAGTATGCACCTGCAAGGCTGGTCAGCTTAAATGCTTTTACCGGTTTGGTGCTCATCAGATGAGGTCCTGCACAGAGGTCTACGAACTCACCCTGCTGATAGAAGCTGATTTCGGCATCTTTCGGAAGGTCTTCGATCAGTTCTACTTTATATGGTTCTTCTTTTTCTTTGAAATATGCGATTGCTTCTTCTCTGGACTTTGTGAAACGTGTGATCGGCAGAGCTTCTTTTACAATCTTTTTCATTTCTGCTTCGATCTTCACCAGATCTTCTGCTGTCAGCGGTGTTTCACTGTCCACATCATAGTAGAATCCGTCTGCCACGGAAGGTCCGATTGCAAGCTTTACACCCGGGTACAGTCTCTTGATCGCCTGTGCCATGATGTGAGAAGTGGTGTGATGGAATGCCCATGCACCGCCTTCGCTTTCAAAAGTCAGAATGTTTAAATTGCAGTCCTTGTCTACAACGGTACGCAGATCGACTAATTCGCCGTCTACTTCACCGGCACATGCCACTCTTGCCAGACCTTCGCTGATATCTTTTGCGATATCCAGTACACTCATTGCCTGATCATATTCTTTTGTTGATCCGTCTTTTAATGTAATAATCATCGTTTTATCTTCCTTTCTTTTATTTAAAACGAAAGCCCCCTGCAATGCACATCCGCAATGCAAGGGGCGAGTTTTCTTACCCGCGGTTCCACCCTGTTTGTCCCGTCTGTCTCTTGATTTAAAAATATTTCAGGCAGACTGTAAAACCACTTATTTGACGATAACGGAGTCACCGGACCGGATTGGGGCCACTCAGAGGTAGTTTTCAGATGTTTCCCGCTGAAGTGTTCACACCATACGCACTTCTCTCTGAAGCTTTCCGCATCCTACTCGTCTCTTCGACGTGTTCTGATATTCTATCGGTATCTTACCAACCTTACCGACATTTGTCAAGCTGTCTTAAAACTATTTTCAAGTCATCTGTTTTTCAGGTTCCATATTTTCAATATTTCTGAGATTGAATCCCTAACTGAAAAGTGTTACAATAAACAGCAAATAAAATTCCACAAAACAGAGAGGTTCATGCATATGAATGATTTTATTCTCAGTTGCTGCTCTACAGCAGATCTTACAGAAGAACATTTTAACAGCCGTAATATTTCTTATATATGTTTTCATTATGAACTGAACGGCAAAGAATATGAAGATGATCTTGGAAAATCCGTACCGTTTGATCAGTTCTATCTTGCCCTGCAAAACGGTGCTTCCGCAAAGACTTCGCAGGTAAATGCCGATGAATTTGAACATTATTTTGAGTCTTTTCTGAAAGAGGGCAAAGATATTTTGCATGTAACGCTCTCATCCGGCATTTCCGGCGTTATCAATTCCGCCATGATTGCAAAGGAGACATTGGAAGAACGCTACCCGGAGCGTAAGATTTATATTGTAGATTCTCTCGGAGCTTCTTCCGGATATGGTCTGTTTATGAATCGTCTCGCAGATCTTCGCGATAACGGGTACACACTTGAACAGTTGTACGACTGGGCAATGCAGCATCGCCTGAATCTGCATCACTGGTTTTTTTCTACGGATCTTACCTTTTACATCAAAGGTGGACGTATTTCCAAGACAGCCGGTACCATCGGTGGTCTGCTCGGCATCTGCCCACTTTTGAACATGAATGACGAAGGGAAGCTGATTCCACGCCAGAAGATCCGCACAAAAAAGAAAGTTATCCGTGCGATTGTTGACAAAATGGAAGAATTTGCGGATAATGGTTTGGAATACAATGGAAAATGTTATATTTCGCAGTCTGCCTGCATGGACAATGCCAGAGCTGTTGCAGATCTCGTAGAGGCACGTTTTCCAAATTTAAATGGAAAAGTAGAAATTCATTCTATCGGCACTGCGATTGGAAGTCACACCGGTCCTGGAACAGTAGCTCTGTTTTTCTGGGGCAGCACGCGGACACATTGAGCAGCCGATATAAGCCGGAATCGTTCCGGCACCCTAATAGATAAAAACAAGGAGGATCATACCTATGAAAACAGCCGTTATGACGGACACCAACAGTGGTATCACAAAACAGGAGGCCGATGCCCTTGGCATTTTTCTGATGCAGATGCCGGTGATCATCGACGGAGAAACACACTATGAAGGGCTTGACCTTACCCACGATTCTTTTTTTGCCGCACTGACCGGCAATCAGAACGTATCTACTTCACAGCCATCCCCCGGCGATGTCATGGATATGTGGGATGAGATCTTAAACTCCGGTTACGATGAAATTATCTATATTCCCATGTCCAGTGGGCTGAGTGCTTCCTGTGAAGCTGCTATGGGACTTGCCCTGGATTATGACGGCAAAGTTCAGGTAGCCAATAACCACCGCATCTCTGTTACCATGCGGATTTCCGTAATGGAAGCCAAACATTACGCAGATCTTGGAGCTTCGGCTGCAAAGATCAAGGAACTTCTGGAAACAAATGCTTTCAACTCCAGCATTTACATTGCCGTCGATACACTGGAATTTCTCAAAAGAGGCGGCCGGGTGACTGCTGCCGGTGCTGCCCTTGGTTCTGTCCTCAACATCAAACCGGTTCTGACGATCCAGGGCGAACGTCTGGATGCATTTGCAAAAGTGCGTGGCATGAAAAAGGCCAAACTTCGCATGATCGAAGCTCTGAAAAATGATTTTGAAACCCGTTTCCAGGGTATCCCGAAAGAACGTCTGCGTCTCGGTGCTGCAGGTGCCGGTCTTAGTGCAGAGCAGGAAAAAGAATGGACAGATATGCTTTCTGCGTCCTTCCCTGAAATGGATGTCTACTATGATTCGCTTTCTTTCAGCATTTCCTGCCACATCGGACCTGGTGGTTACGGTGTCGGTATCAGCGTGATCGGAGAATATGATCTGTAAACTTGATCTGATATCAAATTCTTGATTTTTCAGGATCATAAAAAAGAGCATTTCCAACGAAAACCACCCTTTGTGGATTCGATGAAAATGCTCTTTTTATGTACCATTCTGCTGTTTATCTGCTGTTTGCTGCCTTTTCAGAAGATACTCTTTCTTGTGATGATATTCTTTACTTTTGTGCAAGGTCGCAGATCAAATCGACGCAAGTATCAATGCCAAGTGTTGAAGTGCTCAGGCAGAGATCATAATAATCTGCCACACCAAATTCGGTATTGGTATAGTAAGAACAATACTTCTTACGCGTCTTGTCAATGGAACGGATCTCATCGCTGATCTTTGCCTCCGTTGCATCCGGCATTTTGTCTTTCATACGCATCATACGCCAGTATGGTGATGCATGGACAAAAATATGCAGACCGCCGTCAAATTCTTTAAGGATTGTATTGGCATTTCTGCCGACAATCACACAGTTGCCTTTCTCGCCGATTTCGCGGATCACCTTTGTCTGTGCTTCAAACAGGGTCTCGTTAAGCGGCTTGTTGTAAAAGTTAAACAGGCTCTGGGCAAATCCGAAATTGGCCGGAACTTTCTCGTCCCAGCGACGCATACTCTCCACATCTACCTTGGATGTGTCGGCACTTCTCAGGATCAGCTCTTTATCATAATAATGATATCCAAGACGCTCTGCCACTTTTCGACCGATTTCGCCGCCGCCGGCACCAAATTCGCGGCTGATCGTAATAATTTTTTTCATATTGTTCCTCCTTCCAGATCATTATATTATCTGCATTTTTATGCATAAACATTCAAGAATGCTACTTACAGAACTTTATTCAGGAAGTCAATGGTACGTGCTTCTTTTGGATTGCGGATTACTTCCTCCGGCGTGCCCTGCTCTACGATGTAGCCTCCGTCCATGAACACAACACGGTCTGCCACTTCTCTTGCAAAACCGATCTCGTGTGTGACGATGACCATAGTCATGCCATCGGATGCCAGTTCTTTCATAACATTCAGAACTTCTCCTACCATCTCCGGGTCCAGTGCAGAGGTCGGCTCGTCAAACAGCATGATATCCGGGCTCATCGCCAGTGCTCTTGCGATCGCAACACGCTGTTTCTGTCCGCCGGAGAGCATATTCGGATAAACATCTGCCTTGTCAAACATGCCAACACGCTTTAACAGCTGAAGTCCTTTTTCCTTTGCCTGCTCTTTTGTCATTTTTTTCAGTTCTACCGGAGCCAGCATGATATTTTCCAGAACGGTCTTGTGCGGGAACAGGTTAAAATGCTGGAATACCATCCCGATGTTCTCACGCACTTTGTTGATGTCGGTGTGCTTGTCTGTGATATTGTTTCCATCCACAATGATCTCGCCTTCGGTCGCAATTTCCAGCTGATTCAGGCATCGAAGAAAGGTAGATTTACCGCTTCCGGAAGGTCCGAGCAGTACGACCACTTCACCTTCATGGATATCCATGCTGATATCTTTCAATACTTCCAGTTTTCCAAAGCTTTTCTTTAAATTGGAAACATGTACTTTTACTGTCTTATCTGCCACGGTCGATCCTCCTCTCGATTCTCTTCGCAAGCTTACTCAAAGCTACGATAACGATCATGTACATGATACCGACAATCGCCCAGGTCTGAAGACTCTTGAACGTATTTCCGGCGATCGTCTTACCCATGTTGGTAAGTTCCGGGAATCCGATAACGGACAGGATCGAGGTATCTTTCAGTGTGATGATGAACTGGTTGATGATGGACGGAACCATCGTACGGATTGCCTGTGGCAGGATAACCAGCCGCATACTTTTTGCATAGGAAAGTCCGAGGCTTCGACTCGCCTCCATCTGTCCTTTGTCCACACTCTGAATACCTGCACGGATGATCTCCGCCATATAGGCACCGCAGTTCATCGCAAGAGCGATCGTACCTGCCTGAAGTGCACTGAGCCTGAAATCGGTCGCCCCCATCATTTTCATTCCGGACGGCACACCGAAGTAAATAAAATATGCCAGAACGATCAGCGGAACGCCTCGCACCGCATCAACATAAATGGTACCGATACAGTTCAGTACACGGTTTCTTCCTACATTCATCAATGCAAAGATCATACCGATGATCATGGCAAAAAGCAATGACAGCAGTGTAAGAAGCAAAGTCTTTCCGAGTGCTCCAAGAAGCATGGAGCTGTAAGACTGTAAAATTGCAATCATGTTCTTTCTCCTTCCTTTGTATTTTTATAAGATTGAGATTCAAAATACCTTAAAACACTGCTGTGCATTTTCCGGCTTTTGATTCTGCTGTTATTTATTGTATCATAACATCTATTGCCTGGTCAAAAGGTATTTTGTGATAGCGTAAGAAGCACGGAATCCAAAACCGGTCCCGTGCTTCCATGCATAGGGTATCCTCTAAGAGTTGCCCTTTTTATTCTTCTGATTATTCGCCCAGATATTTTGCGATGATCTCATCGTAAGTACCGTTTGCTTTGATGTCTTCCAGTCCTTTGTTGAACATATCCAGCAGTTCCTGGTTTTTCTCGTCCATGATTGCCAGTCCGTAAGGTGCACCGTCGCTCTCCATACCTTCCGGAATCTTCAGTGCCAGATTACCTTCTTTGATAGAAGCTGCCATGATCGGCGTGTCTTCTACGCATGCTGCACTGTTGCCAAGGATAACATCCTGATACATCGTCGGTGAATCTTCAAATACCGTAACGGTAAATCCATACTCATCTTTCAGGCTGTTTGCAAAGTCAGCACCTGCAGTACCGTTCTTTACTGCCACATTTTTGCCTTTCAGATCTTCGTAGCTTGCGATGTCGCTGTCTTCAGATACTACGAAAGTCTGTGTTGCGTTATAATATCCATCAGAAAAGATCCATCCGGAATCGATACGTTCCTGTTTGATCGTTGCTCCTGCGATCAGAGCATCTGCCTGTCCTGCCTGAACAGCTGCAACACCTGCATCCCATCCAAGGCTCTGCAGTTCATACTCAAATCCCTGATCTTCTGCGATCGCTGCCAGAAGGTCTACGTCGATTCCCACGAATTCGTTCTGATCATTGGTATACTCAAATGGTTTGAAAACCGTGTCGGTTGCAACAACCCATTTTTTGTCAGAAGTCTTTTCTGCTGCTTCTGAACCGCTGCCTTCTGTGGAAGCTGCTGTCTCTGTAGAAGCTGCTGTCTCTGTAGAAGCAGTTGTCTCTGCTGTTTTTGAGCCACATCCTGCCAGCATACCTGCTGTCATTACAGTACAAAGTAAGAATGCCATTGCTTTTTTCATTTCTAATTCCTCCATATGATCAAAATGTTTTTAGAATAGCAAGAAGCGAAAAGCCGATTGCCTGTATCCCAAAGCCCCCTTGCCTTCCGCTACATTGCATATCATATAAAAAATGTTTGCAGCTGTCAAGAAAAAAGTATAAACTTTGTTACAGTTTTGTCAATTTCTCACAAAAATATCTTTGACCAGACTCTGTTTCTATGCTATACTAAACTTACTTTTCTTATTGCGATAGGAAAGAACGTGAGGTGGAGCAACTTATGATAGTAAATGAATCAGCAGAAAATTACCTGGAAACCATATTAGTGCTCAGCAAGCAGCTTCCGGTGGTCCGTTCCGTGGATGTTGCCAATGAGCTTGGATTTAAAAAATCAAGTGTCAGCGTCGCTATGAAAAATCTCCGTGAGAAAAATCATATCACAGTGACAAAGGCCGGATTTATTTATCTGACCGATTCCGGCAGAGCAATCGCCGAAATGATCTACGAACGCCATCAGCTCATCTCCTCTTGTCTGATGAAACTGGGAGTTTCCGAAAAAACTGCCGTGGAAGATGCCTGCCGCATCGAGCACGTAATCAGCAAAGAGAGCTTTGACGCTTTGAAAAACCACATAAAAAAAATGCAAAAAGAACAGTGAAGAAATGAGACAAACCCGATTTTGGATTTGTCTCTTTCTTTTTATACCGTTCTCTTCTGTCTGCCTTTTCTTACTTCTCTTTCAGTGCACGCATGGAGTTCAGGATCGCAATGACAGAAACTCCGACATCTGCGAAAACAGCTTCCCACATATTGGCTGCACCAAAAGCTCCGAGCAGCAATACGATTGCTTTTACGCCGAGTGCAAAAACGATGTTCTGTTTTACGATCAACAGTGTTTTTCTGGAAATCCTTACGATCGATGCGATCTTGCGGACATCATCATCCATCAGCACAACATCGGCTGCCTCGATTGCTGCATCCGATCCCATGCTTCCCATGGCAATGCCGATATCCGCTCTTGTCAGTACCGGAGCATCATTGATGCCGTCTCCGACAAATGCCAGTTTTTCTTTCTTCGGTTTTTCCCTCAGGAGGCGTTCTACCTGTGCCACCTTATCTGCCGGCAGCAGTTCTGCATGTACTTCATCAATACCAAGCTCTTTTGCCACTTCCATAGCCGCCTCTTTGCGGTCACCGGTCAGCATGACGCATTTTTTGACACCAACCTGTTTCATAGCACTTATGGCTTCTTTTGCACCGTCTTTTACTGTATCAGAAATCACCAGAGTTCCGGCAAATTTTCCGTCACATGCCACATAGACAACGGTTCCGCCGCTCTGGCAAGGGGTGTAAGCGATGCCTTCCTTTTTCATCAGTTTTTCGTTTCCGATCAGCATTGCTTTATTGTCAACCGTGATGGAAATACCATGTCCGGCGATCTCATTTGCATTTTCTGTACGCTTCATATCCGGAGTTTTGCCGTAAGCTTCCCGGATCGAATTTGCGATCGGATGTGTAGAGTAACCTTCTCCCAAAGCCGCAATCTCCAGAAGTTCTGTCTCTGTCATGCCCTGCGGCTGGATCTGTGCAACCTTAAATTCGCCTTTTGTAAGTGTTCCGGTCTTATCAAATACGATCGTTGTCATCTCAGCAACGGCTTCCAGATAGTTGCTTCCTTTTACCAGCACACCGACTTTGGATGCTGCTCCGATTCCGCCGAAGAATCCCATCGGAACCGAGATGACCAGTGCACATGGGCAGGAGATAACCAGAAAAATACATGCTCTCTGGATCCATTCTGCAAATCCGCCCCCAAGAACCAGTGGAGGAACCAGTGCCAGAACCACAGCTCCGATCGTGACAACCGGAGTATAATATTTTGCAAATTTTGTGATAAAGTTCTCTACTTTTGCTTTCTTGCTGCTTGCATTCTCTACCAGCTCCAGGATCTTCGCAACCGTAGAATCATCAAATTCTTTCGTAACTTTTACTTTCAGTGTACCGCTTCCGTTCACACATCCGCTGATGATCTCATCACCGGCCTTTGCACTTCTCGGAACCGACTCGCCGGTCAATGCTGCGGTATCAACAAGCGATTCTCCTTCGATCACCACGCCGTCCAGAGGGATACGCTCGCCCGGTTTGATTACGATGATATCGCCAACCTCCACGTCATCCGGATCGACCTGTGTCAGCACGCCGTTCTGCTCAATGTTGGCATATTCCGGACAGATATCCATCATCGCGGAGATGGACTGTCTGGATTTGCCGACCGCATAGCTCTGGAACAGTTCACCGACCTGATAGAACAACATAACGGCTACTGCTTCTGAAAACTCCTGTACGCCAAAGGCTCCGACGGTTGCAACCATCATCAGAAAGTTTTCATCGAAAACCTGTCCGTGGCTGATATTTCGAACTGCTTTGTACACGATATCATACCCGATGATCAGATACGGTACCAGATAAACCACAAACTGAATCCACACATTCACGTTCTCCAACATTCCTGTGTGCTCTGCGATCAGCAGGGCAACAAACAGGACAAATGCAGCAATAATGCGGCCCAGCATTTTTTTCTGTTTTTCCGTCATACCAAAATCCTCCGTTTTTGAAAGCAGCAGTCGGATATCGCTATCCACCCTGCTGCCCCCTTTTCTTTCACCTTATTTTCATATTGGGATCAAAATTGATGCCTGCGAATTGCTCCGTTACAAAGTAACTCTCACAATGCTATTTCATCAGGATCTTGCAGTCCGGCTCTACTTTTGCACATACACGTACGACTTCTTCCATGATCGCATCGAATTTGTCATCCTCTGCATCAATGGTCATTTTCTGCATCATAAAGCTGACATTTGCATCGTTGACTCCCGGGATTTTTTTGATCGCATCTTCCATTTTTGCTGCACAGTTTGCACAATCCAGATCCTGTAATTTAAATTTTTTCTTCATGATAAAACACTCCTTTTATAATATTTCTTCTTTATTTTTCTTCAATATGTTCGCGGCCCTGTGCGATGATCGTACGCACATGCCCGTCTGCCAGAGAATAAAAAACCGACTTTCCTTCCCTTCTGCTTTTGACCAGCTTGGATTGCTTTAAAATCCGAAGCTGATGTGAGATCGCCGACTGTGTCATATGAAGCGTCTCTGCGAGATCACAGACACAAACTTCTGCTTCAAACAGCACAAACAGAATACGGATTCTCGTCGAATCTCCAAATACCTTAAATAATTCCGCAAGATCGTATAATTCCTCTTCCTCCGGCATACCGCTGTTCACAATATCCAGCCGATCCGGATGAATCTGGCAGTCCTCACAGCATTCCAGTTCTTCCGTTGCCAAGTTTCCACCCTCTTTCTGCAAACATTTGAACGATTGTTCATATGTTGATAGTACACCCACATACGGTATCTGTCAAGAGTATTTTTTTTGAAAAAAGCAACAAAAAAATCCACCAGTCTCAAATCCGAGTTCTGGTGGATTTCGTCAATATGATGCCTACGGATTGTTCCGTGCTTC
>NZ_WQNP01000047.1:0-5400 GCF_018783905.1 Ruminococcus sp. MCC718 | reverse complement strand
TGTGCCACTGGCACATAGCACCCCAGTATTCGCATATCGTGGGATTATCATCCCACTTTTATGCTCATATCGGGGCGGGTTCCAAGGTCTTTCATCCACTTATGAGCAAGCTCATGTGGATTTAGACCTTTTGACCCCTGGCATCATTGTATTATCGTTTTGCAATCACCTTCACTTTGCTGTATGTTCCATATTTTTTAGCTCCATTTATCTTCTGATATGCCCGCACACGCACATAATATTTCCGGTTCTTTTTCAGTTTTTTGAGGACAACACTTGTTTTTCCGGTGCTCCGTTTCTTCGCCTTGCGGAATTTTTTATTATCCGCATAGCTGATCTGATAACCATCTGCCTTTTTTACTTTCTTGAACGTGATTTTCGCTTTGGTTGTACCGGTTCGCACTGCCTGAAGTTTTTTCGGTGCTGCTGTTTTTTTGACTTCTGACGGATTTGGCTTTGAATCATGGTCTGAATTCCGATTCGAGTCTGGAACAGATGCCTTATAGTAAATAACAATCTCATCCTTGCCAGGATGTCCGCTCAGGTTCGCAATCTGAAGTATATTCTTTGTATTTTCTTTATCATAGGTGTAAGTCACATCACCGATTTTAAAGCTTTCCTCCGGCTGATGCAAATAAGACTCGCCAACAATCAGTCCATCTTTATCTTCCTGACGTACCAGTTTCCCAGTAGCGGAATCCATATAAGAAACACGAACCGCCGCAGAATCTCCCGGATTTTTCTTTGTAAAGTAGTATGCTTTAATGACATTGCCTGCTTTATAGACATCACTGCCTTTTTCGATTTTCTTGGCCGTGATAGATAAATGATTATTTGCATAATCTTTATCAAAATAGTAAACATTTCCATTGCTGGCAGTCAGTTTATTCGGTACAGCTGTGTAGTTAATTTTTGCCCCCGGACTTGTAAATCGTTGATCTGTTTTAAATGCTTTGCCAGTATCCGCATCTACAAACTCCAATACTACCTTTGTACTTTCTTCTGCATAATCCCCAGGACGCAATTTATACAAATGATGGTATGTCTTTAAGATATTATCATTCAGATTCGATGAAAGTTTTTCGATATATATTTTTTCATTCAGTTTCCAATCATAACTATAATAACATTCATATAATCGCCTTAATTCGCTCAAATCATTATCATTATCCTGTCCACTTACATGAATATCGTCCAAGTAGAAATCATCGCCAACCGTAAGCCCCTCTATAAATTGCTTTTTACAGTATTCTGTATCAACTGGATCTAACTCTTTATATACTACTACAATGGCTTCGTTTGGTTTTATAGATCCTTTTTTATAATACAGCTTTACCTGATTTCGCATGGCATTTTCATTCGCACTGAAAACCCTCTCCCTGTTTTCTGTGCTCAGACTGTCATAACGATAAGAGATGCCCTGTTCATCTTTTATGATAAAATCAATATCATAATAAAAGTGATCTGATTTTTTCACTTCAAATGTCTCTTTCTTTATAACAACATCCGCGTCCTCATCCATAATAGTTACATCCACGCAGGTATGATCACTGTCTGACAGATGATATGCTTTGTAATATAGCTGGATCACATTTTCTTCCGAATTTTCAGAGAGAT
The DNA here is from genome assembly GCF_018783905.1 of Ruminococcus sp. MCC718. Classification (NCBI taxonomy): domain Bacteria; kingdom Bacillati; phylum Bacillota; class Clostridia; order Eubacteriales; family Oscillospiraceae; genus Ruminococcus; species Ruminococcus sp. MCC718. The sequence continues at coordinate 3,783 of NZ_WQNP01000047.1, read as the reverse complement.
GTTCTATCTTCAACACATTTTTTGAATGTCCAAGATCAAACATATATGCAGTTCCAGAATCTCCGTCTATTCGTTCTTGTACCACTTCCTTTTTTTCAAGACCATACTTTTCTTCCCATCTCGGTGTGGCTTCATATGCTTTTCCCGCCTGCTTATCCGTGTTGCGTTTTTCTTCTTTAAAAATTTCTCCGGTATCCTCATCAATATACTGATAAGAAACTGTAATTTTCTGAGCCTCCTCGGCCAGTGCTGATACCGGATGGAGATACAAAATTGCCATTAAAAATCCCAGCAAAATAAATAGATACTTTTTTTCTCTTTTCATCTCTTTTCTCCCCTTTCACCACCAGCTCATGAACGTGGTCGTTTTGCAATCGCCTGTACTTTACCGTATGTTCCGTATTTTTTCACTCCATTTACTTTCCGATATGCCCGCACACGCACATAATATTTCCGGTTCTTTTTCAGTTTTTTCAGAATAACCGTCGTTTTTCCGGTACTCAGTTTTTTCGCCTTTCGGAATTTTTTATTATCCGCATAGCTGATCTGATAACCATCTGCCTTTTTCACTTTCTTGAACGTGATTTTCGCTTTTGTTGTACCGGTTCGTACTGCCTGAAGTTTTTTCGGTGCTACCGGTTTTTTGACTTTTGGCGGATTTGGCTTTGAATCATGGTCTGAGTTCTGATTCGAATCTGGTGCAGATGCCTTATAGTAAATAACAATCTCATCCTTGCCCGGATGTCCGCTCAGATTTTCGATTTGCAGCTTGTTTTTTGCATTTTCCTGATTGTATGTGTAAGTTACATCACCGATTTTAAAACTTTCTTCCGGCTGATGCAAATAAGACTCGCCAACAATCAGTCCATCTTTATCTTCCTGACGTACCAGTTTCCCAGTAGCGGAATCCATATAAGAAATACGAACCGCCGCAGGATCTCCCGGATTTTTCTTTGTAAAATAATATGCTTTGATGACATTTCCTGTTTTATATACATCACTGCCTTTTTCAATTTTACTTACTTTAATGGACAAATGATTATTTTTATTGTCCTTATCAAAATAGTAAACATTTCCATTGTCAGTAGTGAGCTTATTTGGTGCAGGATAAGTTCTCGTTGATTCAATAAAAACATATCTCCTATCTGTTCGAAACGCCTTTCCAGTATCCGCATCAATCAATTCAATAACAACCTGTTCTTTATTCATATGTCCGCCTAAAATATCCCATCCATGATTTATTGTTCTTACGATATTTTTTGTGAGATCTGCGGACAGTTCTTCAATATAAAACTTTTCTTCTTCTCCCCAGTAGTAATCATACTCCACTATAGATCCTCCATATAGTTCGCTTAAATCACCCGGAAGGATTTTATCTAGGTAAAAATCATCTCCTACTTTAAGTCCTTCTATAAATTCCTTTTTATAATATCCCAAGTCTTCTGAAACATTGTAACGCAACTCTCTATATACAGATACAATCGCTTCCTTTTCTCCAAGTTCACCTCTCTTATAATATAGTTTGATATGGTTTCGAAACGCATTTTGTTGTACTGTTACAATCCGTTCGCATTTTTTAGAACATTCGCTGTCATAGCGATAAGATAAACCATTCTCATCTTTCAGAATAAATTCAATATCATATGAGAAATGCTTTTGTCTATATTGTTCTATTTCAATATCTTCTGTTTTAATAATTGCATTACTGTCCTCATCAATACAACTTACAATCACAACACTGTTTTCCGAATCTTTTAAACGATATGATTTATAATAAATCCGGAGCACATTCTCTTTCGGATTTTCAGAAAGGCTTTCTATTGTCAGCACATTTTTCGGAGATTCGAAATCAAACATATATATTTCTCCATTCTCCCCTTCTATACTTTCACTTACTGCCTCTTCTTTACAATATCCATATTCCCCTTTTTGTGTCTGACTGACCGTGTAAGGTCTTCCTGTCATTCTGTCTACATTACGATGTTCTACTTTAAAAATTTCCCCGGTATCTTCATCGATGCATTGATAAGAAACCTAATCTTATTAGCTGCCAGTGCTGAAGCAGGATGCAGATACAAAACCACCAGTAAAAAACTGATTAAAAAGAATAAATATTTTTTCGTATTTATCATTAAGATGCCTCCTTTAACCTATAAAAGTAATATTTATTTTTATTGACTAAGCTATTCCCTCCATCTGATTTTACATTAATATTTAAAGAATAATAATGACCTGTTTCATATCCACCATCTAGCGGACTTAATGCTATCTGTTTGCGGTCTGCACTGTATGTTCTATCCGGCAATAGAGATAAAGTATTGTTTAGTCTATAGTCACTTATTGTAATATCTTTTTTAATACTCGTTTGTTGAATCGGATAGTTAAACGTCATCGAAAACTCCTTATCGTCATCCACAATCCAAGTATCTATATCATAATCAATATACGTTTCCTTGTTGTCACCATCAACAACTAAATCAACTGTTTTTCTAGAAGTTTTATCCTTTACTACAATTTTTTTCAATGCACTACTATATCCATTTTTTCTTCATCCAGTTTCCTCCTTTGTTTTTTTGCAGATCTCCATATTCTTCCTGTCACGTTGCTTGTAATTTCACGATATCATACTACACTCGTGTAGTCAATAATTATTCGATTTTTTATCAGAATTATTTTATATAGTCATTATAAATATTTTTAATATTTTGTTTTTCAAGAATATTTAATGCTATTTTTCTTATTTTCAGATACCTTAAGACATATAACAGACATTCTATCATAGTACCAGGACAACAACCACACATAAGATCTGAAACCTGATTCTGGTCAGTTTGACCATGCCCATGTCATTATGATAAAATATATCAGATAAATCGTAACTGTGAAGATATGGAACCGTTACGAGAAATCGTGGAATCCTCATCACGAACCTTCTGCAATTCTGTATGAAGGAGGAATCTACATATGAAAAAGTTCTTTGAAGAGTTTAAAGAATTTGCCTCTTCTTTTCTTTCGGATGTTGTAAACTTCATCTTTATGGCTTTCGTCCTGTTTTGCCTGTTAAAGGCGATCAACAAACTGACTTCGATCGGTCATAAAGCGGAAGAGCCAAAAGCTCCGACCACAAAAAATGCCCCTTCTGTAAAACAGAGATCGACATTGAGGCAACACGCTGTCCTCACTGCACTTCTGTCTTAGAAGAGGCTAAAAAAGACTGATTATTTATGATATGGTTCGTGATGGATGATTCGGAAACCGCGATAAATCTGTTCCAGAAGGATCACACGCATCAGTTGGTGGGGAAATGTCATTTTCGAAAAACTGATGCGTTCGTCTGCCTGGCGAAGGAGACTGTCCGACATGCCAAGTGATCCGCCGATCAGAAAGCAGATATGGCTCTCCCCACGGATACCAAGACCCTGGATCTTTTCGGCAAAATTTTCGGATGTCATCTGCTTTCCGTCGATCGCCAGAGCGATCGTATAGGCACTGTCTTTTAACACTTTCCGGACACGCTCTGCTTCTTTTTCTTTGATCTGTTCTTCGATGGCCGCACTTGCACCGTCCGGTGTCTTTTCATCCGCCACTTCCAGAATTTCCAGTTTGCAGTATCTGCTTAAACGTTTCTGGTATTCTGCGATGGCATCTGTAAAATATTTTTCTTTTATTTTTCCGACTGTGATCAGTGTTATTCTCATATATACCGTTACTGAAAACTTATAAAAAGTTATAAACCTTTATGTTTCATTCCTACTTCAATGAGTATGCTTTTGTACTGTCGAA
>NZ_WQNP01000046.1:0-11265 GCF_018783905.1 Ruminococcus sp. MCC718 | reverse complement strand
CATGCCATGAGTATACTATAATTTCTGATTTTTGGCTACCTTAACCCACCGTCTAAAGCCAGTGGGATTGCGGTAGCCTTGTTTCAAATTCCTGAACAGTATTTGCTTTTAATGCATTGGTAAGCCAATTATCCAAAAGATCTACATCCTGTTCTTCTTCGATTCTTTTTCTGGTCTTTTCGTCCACAGTTCCTTTTATTTCCAGCACACGCAAAATAAATTCCACTCTGCTGGCTTTCTTTTCTTCTGCTTTTCCTTCTTCTCTTCCAAGTTCAATTCCTTTTGCAATTCCCATCTTTTCCAGTCTCTCTGCTACATCACACATACTATGCACCTCTTTCTTTTTCTTGAACATTTCTTTATAACGGTCGTCACCTGTCATTACCTGCAACAGTTTTAACACTTCATCTACATGCTTTATTTCCGTCGGATCATCTGGTATATAATCTTTGTTCTTTCTTTTTTCACAAAAAAATTTGCTACGATTCGAAAATCACTCTGAAATCTTTCTATTTCTTCCTCTGTCAGCCATGCGATCTCAAACACCTGCATACTGTAGTCATTTACAAACTTATCCAGCCCTTCCGGTATTTCCATCAAAGATTTAATATTTTTCTTACTGTTCCAGTGTCTGTCCGTCCCAAAATACAATACAATTGTCACCACCGGAAGAATCTTTTTCCTTTCTTCCAGCAACTGGCTGCGGTACGCTGTCCCATCATATCCTATTACGCGAAACGGCATATTTTTCTCCACAACGCTCTGATTCTCAATACCGCAAATCGCAAGCTCTACTTCTTTTTCTTTCCAGTACTTTGCTACGTCTCGTTCCAGCTCATGTACTTTTTCATCTTCCGCTTTGTACTGTGAATGGATTGACGTATTTTCCAGTGCTTCCGGCAGGATTCTCTGTTCTCCCGCAAAAAGCAGTCCATTCATAATATCCGCAAATACATCATTATAATCTGCCAGAATCTTTTCTGTAATATCCTTTTCTCCCATAGCTTCTCCTTTTCTTTTGTTCTTTTTACGTGAAGAAGCCACAGGATGTAAGTTTTTCCCTCAAATAACATTTCAGGTAATACTGCTTACTTTTAAGTATACGAAAAATTTTTATTTCTTCAAGCCGCTTCACGCAGGTCTTTTTTAAATTGGATTTTCCTGCCGAACGGCATTGAATTTTCATTGAGTTTTGAAAAGCAATACGATTTTTGCTTTCTGTTTGATAGATATATAATATATTTTACTTCTGTTTTGTGTTTATTATAATTGTCTATGTGATGTTTGTCAACTATTTTGTTATATGCTTTGCATGGTATTTTTACATACACTTTATAAAATCAACATCAAAAGTAAACTTTATAACAATAGGGAGGCAACCCTCCCCATCAAAAAATTTCATTTTTTATCCTTCTTTTAATTTTCTGATCAGCTTACGATATTCCGGACGTTTAAAGTCTTTTCCTGACTGATAATCGCAGTAAATATTTTTTGGTGAAATACCATATGGTTTTAATGCCATGATCTGCCTGTCTATGTGCTGCTCTTTTGTAGAAACTCTGATATATGCATATTGTTCCATCTTCATCCTCCTGTGCTATGATTTTTCTCTTCAATAATACAGGAGCTGTTGCAAAGATGAGACGCCCCTTCGCTTCATAAATATTGCAAATAAATTTATATCTATATCAGTAATATATTTTATACAATATGTAACTCTCTATTTTATTTTTAAATTTTCTATAAACTTTTCAAAATCTCTTGTCAAATATTTCAATCAATGCTACTATATCTTCAAAGCATATTTCTCTTTACGGTATTTCTACCATCTGTTTTTTCTAATCTCATTTCAGAAATCCATGCTTTTATCCCATCAAAAAATAAAAAGCAGGAGTTCTGAATAAAAACTGAAGTAAGCATTTCAGCTCCTGCAATACAGGAGGTAATGCCTATGGCAAGAAAAAAACTTCTGCTGCAAAGAAAAATCAGGCAAAAAAATTACATTTGTCTGCAAACCGCAAGTATAAAGACACGGTATTTCGTATGCTATTTGCAGACAAAACCAATCTTTTGTCACTTTATAATGCAATGAACGGAAGCGATTATCATGATCCTTCCAAACTGCAGATTATTACACTGGAAAATGCGATTTATATAGGTATGAAAAATGATCTGGCATTTGTTATTGGCACAAATCTGTTTTTATACGAACATCAGTCAACCTATAATCCAAATATGCCGCTTCGCAACTTGTTCTATATTTCCAGTGAATACCAGAAAATGGTAGATTCAAACAAACTCTACTCTTCAACACTGTTAGAGATTCCTGCACCGCATTTTGTTGTTTTCTATAACGGAACCACAAAGCAGGAAGACAGCTGGTACAACTACCTGTCAGACTCCTATCATAATTTTTCCGGTATTCCCGATCTGGAACTGAAAGTAGTGACCTTAAATATTATTCAAGTCGAACGCATGTGAGACTTGGCACGCGATTCTGGTCAGCTTTGCTGACATTTACCCAACAGAATCGCTGTGCATCCTCGCGGAGCGTTTATCTTAGTCGGAGATTGCACTCCGACTAAGATAAAGGGCATAATAAAGAATTGATGGAACAATGTCAGACCTTAAACGAATATGCTCAATATGTAGAAAAAGTGCGTACCTATACAAAAGAAGACAACTTAGATAACGCTGTGGAACGTGCTGTAAATGAATGTATCCATGATGGAATTCTTGCAGATTTTCTCACGCAAAACAAATCGGAGGTAATTGCTATGAGTATTTTTGAATATGACGAAAAAGCAGTCCGACAAGTATACTATGAAGATGGACTACAAGCCGGACGCAAAGATGGTATCAAAACCGGCATTTTAAATATGCTGAAAACGCAAAAGTATTCTCTGGAAGAAATCTCTGAAGTTTTTCAGGTTCCGGTAGAGGAGATTGAGCAAATAAAAAAACAACAAATATAATTTCCCTATTGACAAATCCCCACCCCGGTTTTATACTCAGAAACAACAAAATATTTATCACTTTAAACCGATGAACAAGAGAAGTAAGCAGGAAGTTTTATTCCCAGAGAGCTGCAGGTGGTGCGATTGCAGTAATAAAGATTTTGCTGAATGGACTTGTGAGGGCAGTCTGAAACTGTATATTTTCTTTATTAAGATATAAGGAGTAGGAACTGACGGTGGCTCGATCCGTTATCAGCAGAGTATGTATGAATGTACATAACAGAGTGGCTGCAATGCAGCAATTTGGGTGGTACCGCAGAAGTAATTTATAGCTTTTGTCCCTTTGGAGGGGACAGAAGCTTTTTTTATATGTTTATAAAAGGAAAGGAGTATCGCATGTATCCAGATTGTGATGAGATTTTAAAACTTGCAAATGATTACGATATTATTCCGGTCTGCCGTGAAATTTATGCAGATGTTATCACACCGATCACGCTTCTTAGAAAGCTGTCCGGCATCAGCAACAGATATTACCTGCTGGAAAGTATTGAGGGCGGCGAAAAATGGGGACGCTATTCTTTTCTCGGATACGATCCGGTGATGCGTGTTTCCTGCAAGGAGGGCGTAGTAACTATTGAAAAGGGCGATGAGGTTACAACAAAGCAGACGGACAAACCGCTCGATGTTCTGCGTGAGATCATGAAGGATTACAAAGCTCCACGTCTTGCAGGACTCCCTCCTTTTGCCGGAGGATTTGTCGGATATTTCGCATATGCCATGATCGGATATGCGGAACCGACACTGAACATCAAAAAGGGCATGTTCAATGATTATGATATGATGCTGTTTGATAAGGTCATTGCCTACGATCATCTGACTCAGAAGATCAGCGTTATTGTAAATATGAAGACCGACCGTGTGATGGAGAATTACGGAAAAGCTGCTGCCGATATCCAAAATATCATCAATATTATCCGCACTGCCCCGGCTCCGGAAATCCCGGTTTCTTCTTCAAAAGTGAATTTTACCTGCAATGTCACTCAGGAAGAATACTGTAAGCTGGTTGAAAAAACAAAAGAATACATCATCGATGGTGATATTTTCCAGGCAGTTATTTCAAGACAGTTCTCCACTCCTTACGAGGGCAGCCTGATCAACCCGTACCGTGTACTGCGTACCACAAATCCTTCTCCGTACATGGTGTACCTGAGCATTGACGGTGAAGAGATCATGAGTACTTCCCCGGAAACGCTGGTCCGTCTGGAAAATGGCCGCCTGACTACATTCCCGGTAGCCGGTTCCAGACCGAGAGGCACAACACCGGAAGAGGACAAGATTCTGGAAAAGGATCTGCTTTCCGACGAAAAAGAACTTTCCGAACACAATATGCTCGTCGATCTCGGCAGAAATGACCTCGGTAAAATTTCGAATTTTGATTCGGTTGAGGTTACAAAATACATGATGATCCACCGCTATTCCAAGATCATGCACATCTGTTCACAGGTTGAGAGCAATATCCGCAGCGACTGCGACGGCTTAAGTGCGATTGAAAGTGTCCTGCCGGCCGGAACGCTTTCCGGTGCACCAAAGATCCGTGCATGTGAGATCATCGAAGAACTGGAAAGTGCACAGCGTGGGATTTACGGCGGTGCACTCGGTTATCTTGATTTTACCGGAAACTTGGATACTTGTATCGCGATCCGCATGGCAGTCAAAAAAGATGGTCATGTGTATGTTCAGGCGGGCGGCGGTATTGTCGCTGACAGTATTCCGGAAAATGAATATATGGAATCCTACAACAAAGCACTCGCTGTTATGAATGCCGTGAAAAATGCAAAGGAGGTGCTGGAATAATGATTCTCTTAATTGATAATTATGATAGTTTTTCTTATAATCTTGTTCAAATGGCAGGAAGTATCAACCCGGATATCAAAGTCATCCGAAATGATGCCATGACCGTAGAAGAAATCCGTGCCCTCGCACCTTCTCACATCATTCTGTCCCCGGGACCTGGTTATCCGAAAGATGCCGGTGTCTGCGAAGAGGTTGTGCGGCATCTTCAGGGAGAAATCCCGATCCTCGGCGTGTGTCTCGGACATCAGGGCATCTGCGAAGTATACGGCTGCACCATTTCTCATGCAAAACAGCTGATGCACGGAAAAAAGAGCCGCATCCACATCGATAACAACAGTCCGATCTTCAAAGGACTGGACGAAGAAATGGATGCCGCCAGATATCATTCACTGGTTGCTGTCCGTGAAACCGTTCCGGATGTTCTTCAGGTGATCGGGGAAGATAAAAATGGCGAAGTAATGGCAGTACAGCATAAAACATACCCGGTATATGGTCTGCAGTTCCATCCAGAATCCATTCTCACACCGCAGGGACGCATCATTCTTGAAAACTTTTTAAATTTATGATGCCTACGGATTGTTCCGTGCGTCGCACTCCCACAATATACAGGAGGAAATTTAGCATGATAAAAGAAGCTATTTACAAACTGATCAACCACAAAGATCTTACATATGAAGAATCACTCGCTGTTATGGGCGAAATGATGGACGGCACCGCAACTCAGGCTCAGATGGGTGGATTTCTGACTGCACTGCGTATGCAGGGAGAAACCATTGACGAGATCACTGCTTTTGCCACGGTTATGCGTGAAAAAGGTGTCAAACTTCACCCGGAACGTGATGTCATGGAAATTGTCGGAACCGGCGGAGATGAAGTCGGAACTTTCAACATTTCCACAACTTCTGCTTTCGTTGTTGCCGCTGCCGGAATTCCGGTTGCAAAGCACGGAAACCGCAGTATTTCCAGCCGAAGCGGAGCTGCCGATGTACTTGAAAACCTTGGTGCAAAAATGGATCTGACAGCCGAGCAGAACAAAACCGTTTTAAAGAAAACCGATATGTGCTTTATGTTCGCTCCGGTTTATCATTCTTCCATGCGTTACGCTGCTCCTGTCCGCAAAGAACTTGGCGTTCGTACCGTATTTAATATCTTAGGTCCTCTGTCCAATCCGGCGGCCGCCAAAATGCAGCTTCTCGGTGTTTACGACAAAGATCTTGCACCGGCTCTGGCTCAGGTTCTTTCCAATCTTGGTGTTACTCGCGGCGTGGCTGTCTGCGGCGATGACGGACTGGATGAGATTACCCTGACCGGTAAAACTTACGTCAATGAAATCCGAAATGGTGAAATCATTTCTTATACGATTACCCCGGAACAGTTCGGTTTAAAGAGCTGCGAGCTTTCCGAACTGATCGGTGGCACACCAAAAGAAAACGCTGAAATTACCCGCCGTATTCTGACCGGTGAGGAAACTGGACCAAAGCGTGACGTCATCCTGATGAATGCCGGCATGAGCCTCTATCTTGGCATCGACGGCATCACCCTTGCAGAAGGTATTGAAAAAGCAAAAGAAATGATCGACAGCGGAAAAGCTTACGCAAAACTTCAGGAATTTGTCAAAGCTACACAGGAGGCTTAATTTATGATTTTGGAACAGATTGCGGCAGATACCAGACTTCGCCTGATCGAGGAAAAGAAGCTGGTTTCCCCGGAAGAAATGAAAGAAAAAGCTCTCGCCCTTGCAGCAGATGAGACTTTTCCATTTGAAAAAATGTTGAAAGAACCTGGTATTCATTATATTTGTGAAGTCAAAAAAGCTTCTCCATCCAAAGGTCTGATTGCAGAAGATTTTCCATATCTGCAGATTGCAAAAGAATACGAAGCAGCCGGTGCAGATGCCATCTCCTGCCTGACAGAGCCGAAATATTTTCTCGGAAAGAAAGAATATTTAAAAGCGATCACAGATGAAGTTTCCATCCCGGTTCTGCGAAAAGATTTTACCGTAGACGAATATCAGATTTACGAAGCGAAAACACTCGGTGCAGGCGTTGTTCTTCTGATCTGTGCACTGCTTGATACCAAAACGATCCGCTCTTATATTGAAATCTGCGACCGACTCGGTTTGTCCGCACTGGTCGAAGTTCACGATGAAAACGAAATGGATTCTGCGATCAAGGCCGGTGCCAGAGTGATCGGTGTAAACAACCGAAACTTAAAAGATTTCACGGTAGATATCTCCAACAGCACCCGCCTGAGAAGTCTTGCTCCGGAAAATGCACTTTTCGTAGCAGAAAGCGGGATCAAAACAGCGAAAGATATTCAGGTATTAAAAGATGCCGGTGTAAATGGTGTGCTGATCGGTGAAACACTGATGCGAAGTCCCGACAAAGCTGCCATGCTTGCAGCCCTCAATGGAGGAGCCTTATGACAAAGATCAAAATCTGCGGTCTGAAACGCACAGAAGATATTTCTTATGTCAATGAACTGCTTCCCGATTTTGCCGGATTTGTTTTCGCAAAAAGCAGCCGACAGGTCGATGCAAAAAAAGCAGCAGAATTAAAAAAACAGCTTTCGCCAAAGATCAAAGCAGTCGGTGTTTTCGTCAATGCCGAACCGGAATTTATCGCCAAATTATATCAAAAACAAATCATTGATCTTGCACAGCTGCACGGCGATGAAACCGCAGATTACATTCATAGATTAAAAAATTTATGCCCTTCCCTCCCGCTGATCAAAGCCGTTCGCGTACAAAGCACAAAGCAGATCCTGGAGGCAGACAAGCTTCCATGCGATTATCTGCTGCTCGATACCTGGCAGAAGGATTCTTACGGCGGAAGCGGCAAAACATTTGACCGTTCCCTAATTCCACCGCTTGCGAAACCATGGTTTTTAGCCGGCGGACTGAATACAGAAAACATTGCAGAAAGTATTGCTCAGTGTCATCCGTGGGCGGTCGATGTGAGCAGTGCCGTTGAGACAAACAGTGTAAAAGACAAAGAAAAAATCAAAACATTCATTGATCATGTACGAAGATAAAACATTGTATGATGCCAGGGTCAAAAGCCTGAAACCACGATGTGCTTGCACAGGAGTGGTTTTATGGCTTAATGACCCGCCCCGATATGAGCATAAAAGTGGAGCGTAAGCTTCACGATATGCGAATATTGGTAGAATTGTGGGAGTACGAAGTACGGAACAATTCGTATGGCATCTTTTTACCCCAACATCATTGTATTATATATAGAAAGGATTCACTTATGAGCAAAGGAAGATTTGGAGAATACGGCGGACAGTACATCCCGGAAACACTGATGCCCGCTGTTCAGGAAGTAGAAGAAGCTTACAACAAATACAGCAAAGATCCGGAATTTATCGCAGAGCTGGATGACCTGCTGAAAAATTATGCGGGAAGACCTTCTCTGCTCTATGAAGCAAAAAAAATGACCGAGGATCTCGGCGGTGCAAAAATTTATCTGAAACGTGAAGACTTAAACCACACAGGAGCACACAAGATCAACAACGTACTCGGTCAGGTTCTTCTGGCAAAAAAAATGGGAAAAACCCGTGTCATCGCAGAAACCGGTGCCGGACAGCACGGTGTTGCAACTGCTACCGCTGCTGCTCTGATGGGACTGGAATGTGAGATCTTCATGGGCAAAGAAGATACCGACCGTCAGGCACTGAATGTATTTCGTATGGAACTGCTCGGTGCAAAAGTGCACGCTGTCACAAGCGGCACAATGACTTTAAAAGATGCCGTAAATGAAACAATGCGTGAATGGAGCAAACGTATGGATGACACGCTTTATGTACTTGGTTCTGTCATGGGACCTCATCCATTCCCGACAATTGTCCGTGATTTCCAGAAAATTATCGGAGAAGAAATCAAAGAACAGCTGATAGAAAAAGAAGGCCGTCTGCCGGATGCCGTGATTGCCTGCGTCGGAGGCGGAAGCAATGCCATCGGTACTTTTTATGAATTCATCCCTGATAAAAAAGTCGCCCTGATCGGCTGCGAAGCAGCCGGCCTTGGCATCGATACCCCGAAACATGCCGCTACGATCGCCAAAGGAAGCACCGGTATTTTCCATGGCATGAAATCTTTGTTCTGCCAGGACGAATACGGTCAGATCACACCGGTTTATTCTATTTCTGCCGGACTTGACTACCCTGGAATCGGCCCGGAACATGCGATGCTTGCAAAAGAAGGCCGTGCACAGTACGTTTCCATCACCGATGAAGAAGCCGTTAATGCATTTGAATATCTTTCCCGCACCGAGGGAATCATTCCGGCGATCGAGAGTTCTCACGCCGTTGCCTACGCAATGAAACTGGCACCGACTATGGATAAAGATAAGATCATCGTAATTACTATTTCAGGACGCGGCGACAAAGACGTGGCTGCCATTGCACGATACAGAGGAGTGGATATCTATGAGTAATATATATAAGGCATTCGAAAATAAAAAAGCATTTATCCCTTTTGTAACAGGTGGGGATCCAGACCTTGAAACCACAAAAAATCTGCTGATCGCCATGGAAAAAGCCGGTGCCGACCTGATCGAGATCGGTATCCCGTTTTCCGATCCGATCGCCGAAGGCCCGGTCATCCAGGAAGCAAGCCAGAGAGCACTCGCTGCAGGATGCACCACCGATAAATTGTTTGATATGGTAAAAGAAGCCCGCCAGAGAGTAAAAATTCCGATGGTGTTTATGACCTATATCAACCCAGTCTATACCTACGGAAAAGAACGCTTCATGAAACGCTGCGTAGAATGCGGCATTGATGGAATCATCGTTCCGGATCTTCCTTATGAAGAAAAAGAGGAGCTTTCCGGTGTCTGCGAATCATACGGCATCGACCTGATCTCCCTGATCGCACCGACCTCCCACGAACGCATCCGTATGATTGCAAAAGAAGCGAAAGGATTTGTCTACTGTGTATCTTCACTTGGTGTAACCGGCGTTCGAAGTGAGATTAAAACGGATGTTGCAAAAATGGTAGAAATGGTGAAAGAAGTAAATGATATCCCGGCTGCCATCGGATTCGGTATCTCCACCCCGGAACAGGCAAAAAAAATGGCATCCGTATCAGACGGAGCCATCGTAGGATCTGCGATTGTAAAAATTGTGGCGAAGTACGGAAAAGAATGTATTCCGGAAGTCGAAAAATATGTGAAAGAGATGAAAGCGGCGGTGGAGATTTGAATGTGCAAATGAACGAATTCCCCGAAGGGCACGTAAAAGTGCCTTCTTGGGAATTGTTCATTTGCACATCTCAAAAAGCCCACTCAACGGCTTTGCAAACTCCCCGCTTTTTTCGACATCCAGCGTACAGATCACTTTGTCGCACTTCTTGATCCATTCTTTTGCTTTCTGTATTTCTTTTTCTTCAATCCTGCCAAATGGTTTCACGGAGATCACTTCTGTCGCCAGTGCTTTTGCCGCGGGATAATCCAGATCGTTTTCCCACAGAATTCCCGTCACAAACGGCACTCGCTCTCTCTGTAATTTTCGAAAGACTGCTGTACCGGTTCCGTTTCCTGCGATCACAAAGACTTTCGGCTCTCCTTCTGTTTTCGGAAGTTCGAGATCTCCGGTGCGTTCATCATAAGAACCTGTTGTCATCTGATAAAGCTGTGGGATGTAGCCCTGCGTAAAAATTTCTTCCGGTGTTCCAAATCGATCTACTTTGTCTCCTCTGACACAGGCTATTTTATCGGAAATACGTCCTGCCAGGTCCAGTTCATGCAGGGACATGATTACGGAAAGATTTCGTTCCCTGGACATATTCTGGATGATGGATAAAAATTCCAGCTTATAGCGGATATCCAGAAAAGAGGTCGGCTCATCCAGAATGATGATATCCGGCTGCTGGCAGATTGCTCTCGCCAGCATTACCCGCTGTTTCTGGCCGTCACTCGTTTTTGAAAAATCACGGTCAGCAAGCTCGTGGATGTGCACCAGTTCCATTGCCTCATCTACTAGTTTCCAGTCTTCTTTTGAGAGTACGCCGAACTTCCCGGTATATGGATAACGTCCGGTCGCAACCACTTCTTTGCAGGTCATCATTTCCGGTCTTACCCGTTCTGTCAGCACAACCGAAAGTTTTCTGGAAAGCTCTTTTCCGCTGATTTGTTCCGTCTCTTTTCCATCCAGCACAACGACTCCGCCAAGCGGTTTCAGCTGTTTTATGATGCTTCTCAGGATCGTCGTTTTTCCCGCTCCGTTCGGTCCGATCAACGTCAGGATTTCTCCCTTTTTCAGACTGATCTTGATATTTTTTATGAGCGGAACGCCGTGATAGCCGACGATCAGACCTTCCGTATAAAAATAATATTCTTCCATATGCTATTCCGCCTTTTCTAAATCAAAAAGTGAACTACCCATTGTCTAAAGCCAATGGGCTTCCTGCTTCGCAGACCTCGCAACCTACTATCTCCACAGGCGTTAATTC